>NZ_JAZHLJ010000199.1:0-2041 GCF_036549495.1 Aurantimonas sp. C2-5-R2 | reverse complement strand
GGTCGGCCGAAGAGACCGCTCATGATCGCGTGAAACACGTGCTCACGATCGCCTGAAATGGCTGCTCACAATCAGCGAAATGCGCATACGGTCTCGGCACGAATGCCGGCATCAAGCGCATCGCCGCCGCGGGCCCGGATGTCACCTACGAGGAACTGCTGCATGTGCGCCGACGCTTCATTCATGCCGGGGCGATGCGACAGGCCTGTGCACAGGTCGCGAACGCTACTCTTTCTATCCGCAACGCCGCCGTCTGGGGCGAAGCCGGCACGGCTTGCGCCTCCGATTCCAGGAAGTTCGGCGCCTGGGACCGGAACCTGATGACCGAATGGCACGCCCGTTACGGCGGCCGCGGCGTGATGATCTACTGGCATGTCGAAAAACAGTCGGTCTGCATCTATTCGCAGCTCAAGCGATGTTCCTCGTCGGAGGTCGCCTCGATGATCGAGGGTGTGCTGCGCCACTGCACCGACATGGAAATCCAACGCCAGTACGTCGACAGCCACGGCCAGAGCGCCGTTGGCTTTGCCTTCTGCCGGCTCTTGGGATTCGAGCTTGCTCCGCGACTGAAGGCGATCGCCCGCCAAAAGCTGGCTTTGCCCGCCGCCGGCATGCGCTCGGAGCTGCTCAACCTCGCGCCGATCCTGTCTGGGGTCGTCGATTGGGAGGAGATCGAGCGGCAATATGACGAGATGGTCAAATACACCGCGGCCATGCAGAGCCGGACGGCCGATCCCGAAGCGATCCTTCGGCGCTTCGCTCGGTCCGAGGTGATGCACCCGACCTACAAGGCGCTTGCCGAACTTGGCCGTGCGATCAAGACGATATTTCTGTGCCGATATTTGCGTTCCGAAGCCTTCCGGCGCGAGATCCACGAAGGGTTGAATGTCGTCGAGAACTGGAACAGCGCCAACTCTTTCGTCTTTTTCGGCCAGGACGGCGAGATCGCTACCAACCGGCTCGAGGATCAGGAGATCTCCGTGCTGGCGTTGCATCTCCTTCAGACGTCGCTGGTCTACGTGAACACACGGATGATGCAGTCGGTGCTGGCCGAGCCCACTTGGGCCGGAAGGATGAGCCAGGCGGACTATCGCGGCCTGAACCCACTGATCTACGGGCACACCAATCCCTATGGCCGCTTCGATCTCGACATGAACGATCGCATCGACTTCGAACGTCGGGCCGCTTGAACCGGAAGTCTCTAGCGGCGGCTTGCTGCCAGCAGTTTTGTGCCATCCGCGCGGAGCCGGCCTGTCGGATCAACGAAGCGGTAGAGCGTTTGCCGCGTCACGCCGAGTTCGTCGCAAAGGTCCGATACCTTCGTTTCCGGCTGCGCCATCGCCGCCTGGGCAAGCCGCAGCTTTGCCGGGGTCATCTTGTATGGCCGTCCGCCATTGCGGCCCCGAGCTCGCGCGGAGGCCAGGCCGGCCTTGGTCCGCTCCACGATCAGATCGCGCTCGAACTCGGCGAGCCCGGCGAAGATCGCAAACACCAGGCGGCCGTTTGCCGTCGTCGTGTCGATCGAGGCCCCCTGTCCGGTCAGGACCTTGAAGCCGACGCCTCGCGCCGTCAGGTCCGACACCGTATTGACGAGATGGCGGAGATTGCGACCGAGCCGATCCAGCTTCCAGACGACCAGCGTGTCGTCAGGTCGCAAGGCTTTCAGGCAGGCTTCCAGTCCTGGCCGATCGTCACGACGGCCAGACGCGCTGTCCGCGTAGAATCTGATCGGCCGCCACACGTGCCGCACTGAGAGCGTCACGCTGGAGATCATGGACCTGGCTTCCATCCGCCTTGGAGATGCGGACATACCCGATGAGAATTGTCACATAGACGCTCGTTTATGGAGCAAAATCGAACCGCAGGCTCAAACTTAGGCGAGCTTGTCATTAAACCCGTCATTCTGTCTATGTAAGGCAAAGGCTCTGCTTCAGCATTACGATACAAACCAACCTTGCCTATCCGGTTGATTCCCACACCCACTAGATCTAGTGTTGGGCATGGATGTCCTGGCCCGTGAAGACCTGCCGTTCCCGCAGTC
>NZ_JAZHLJ010000198.1:0-2044 GCF_036549495.1 Aurantimonas sp. C2-5-R2 | reverse complement strand
ACCGGGACCCCCTCGAAATTCCTCGCAGCTTCTTTGAACGCATCACTGCCGCCGCGTGCTACCCGGCGTGAATGGCCAAAGTCGAGCTAAGGCGATCGGCGCCGATCCATTGATGAAATATTCAGGCGTGGTGTCCGGGGTTTTCCACCACCGTGTCTTCATCACAGAGTCTGACGCTGATGCCATGTTCTATGGCGCGATCCTGGACCTGCCGGCAGTGCATGGCGATGTTGCGCCCGATGTCCTCTTTGTTCAGGCGGGTGGCAAGCATCGTATGGGCGCTCTGGCCGGTGCTCTTCGCTCTCTCGACGTCACCGTTGATATCATCGCCGATATCGATGTGCTCAATGACGAAATTACTTTTCGGCGACTTGTTGAAGCGCTGGGCGGCGATTGGGCCTCGGCCGGGTCAGATGCAGTCCCGTTAAAGAAGGCCATCGAGCAGCATAAACCGTGGTTGAACTCGGCAGAGGTCGTGAATGGCGTCTCGGGGATATTATCTAAAGCTCCCCAATCAGGAGAATTTCCACGTAATCTAAAGGGCGAGATCGACGCGATATTTCGCAAGGCTTCTCCATGGGATGCGATCAAGGAGGCCGGTGCGGCCGCAGTCCCGGCCGGCCAGGCAACGGTCCACTGGACGTCACTCCTGGCCTATTGCAGCTCGATAGGTTTGTGGATTGTCCCCGTGGGTGAATTAGAGGGCTTCTGCAAGACGGTGGGTGGTCACGGGCCAAAATGGACGCAGCGTGTGCTCGAAACTTACGATCTTCCTAGCGCACCAGAACTTGGTGAGAGCCTGATTCAAAAGTTCACGAGTAGATGCAATATCTTGCGATGCGCCTCGTGAGCATGCGGATGCTGGCCACGAGTGTCCAAGCGGTCGCGCTTTCGATTGATCGTTCCCAGTCTTTTGCGAGACGGCGGCATCGGCCGAGCCAGGCGAAGGTTCGCTCAACCACCCAGCGGCGGGGCAGAACTTCAAACCCTTTGGCCGTGTCCGATCGCTTGATGATCTCGATCGTCCAGTCGCCGTGTCCGCGCAGCGAGCGCCTCAGCTTGTCGCCGGCATAANGAAACCCTTGGCCGTGTCCGATCGCTTGATGATCTCGATCGTCCAGTCGCCGTGTCCGCGCAGCGAGCGCTTCAGCTTGTCGCCGGCATAGCCGCCCCCGGATCAAGTCCGGGGCAGGCTTGGCGAAGATGTGGCGCAGCCACGGAAAGCGATAGCGCAGGGACTTCAGCACCGTCGTGGCGCCGTCACGATCCTGGACGTCGGCGGAATGAATGACGACCGTCAGCATCAGACCGAGCGTATCGGTCACGATGTGGCGCTTGCGTCCCTTGATCTTCTTTCCCGCGTCATACCCGCAAACGCCACCGCTTTCGGTGGTTTTGACACTCTGGCTATCGATCACGCCCGCTGTCGGACTGGCCTCACGCTCTTCCAGTTCGCGAGCGCCGATCACCAGAAGGCCGTTGATCGTTGAAAGAAGCGCGCTGTCGCGCCAGTCGTAGAAATAGCCGCGAACCGTGGAGGCTGGTGGAAAATCCGTGGGCAACATGCGCCACTGGCAACCACTCGACGCGATGTAGAGGATAGCGTTCATCACCTCCCGCAGACAGGTCGTCCGCGGCCTGCCGCCGCGCTTGGCCGGTGGCAGCATCGGCCCGATCAACGCCCATTCCCGATCCGTCAAATCGCTTGGATAGCGAACGCATCTGCGGCTATGCTCAAGCCGAGCGGTATCATCCCAGGCCATCTCGATTCCCCATCGTCTCGACAACGTAGGGGAATCACAACCTGCTGATATCGCTCAACTCCTTTTCGCTCAGGCTCTGAGGCGCGCGATTTCATTTCGCAAATATGGAGAAGACTATGAAGTCGGCGGTCTGGCTCGGATAACCGTCGGATGCTCTGCCCCAACCAATCCGGCGTCGGCAACTTCGCGTTCTCGGCCGCCTCGTCTTCCATGGACAGACGCGATGCAGGACTGGTCGCGACGTCCAATGAAGGTCGTCATCCCGGCCTTGAGCCGGGATC
>NZ_JAZHLJ010000197.1:0-2101 GCF_036549495.1 Aurantimonas sp. C2-5-R2 | reverse complement strand
TCGCCATCCTGCGCAAGCTCGCACTCAACCTCCTCAAGCGCGCAAGGCCCGACATCTCCGTCAGGCGAAAACGCAAGCGCTCCGGATGGTCCAACAACTTCGCCCGATCCATCCTCGGCCAAATGCGATAGCCCTAACGGACCGGATGGCGCCGCTTTGCGAACTGCTGCTGGACTGCTATCTTGACTTCGGGGATCGGCTGCTGGACGAAAAAGAACGACACCGGGGTGCAGGAGTTTGCGGCGGGCGCCGTCCACTGTCTCGCGGCGATTCGCTTGGCCTGAGCATAGGGCGGATCGACGTAAATGCGAAACGTCGCTTGAGCGACCGATATGGTTTCAGCGTGTGATCTGTCGATAGATCACCGGGTTGCGATAATAACGCCGACACTTGGGGCGGTCATTAATAAGGGAACGAAAGAGATAACCTCGGCGATCATCGTAAGTTCGCTGATCGAGAACCTTGATTTGATCTAGGGTCGAGGCACGGGCTTCATCAGCGTCTCGGCAATGACGCGCATCCCGGGATCCGCCTTACCTTGCCGGCGATAATCTCGTTGACGCGGCCGGTGAAGCCGCCGACACATTTGCCGACGCGAACACCGGACGTACACAACAAGCCTCGGATTTCGTTCTCAATTTTCACCCGTATGCGGACAAGCATTTCGCAAGCGATCGGGAAGATTGGATCCGATAGCTGCCGCGGCTTTGATCCGGACTTCTTTGGTCAAACCTACACAAAGGAGCCCGTCCCAAAAGGACGGACAGGCCGTAAGCTCGCGATTTCAAGCGGCTTGTCGTTGCCGCGTCCTTCTTACCACGGATCACATGAGATTCCAGATTTTCCCCTTGCCGAACGCACAATCTATAAGATATATATATAATGCATCTTTATGTGGGACGACGCGATGAACGGCGTTTCCGGCACCGCTGTGGGCGACGGGTATATGATCTCGCCACTGACACGGATGCAGTGCAAAACGAAACTGCGCTAAGGGCCACCGGCTATCGACGGCTTCTAGGGTTACGGAAGGATTTGAATGATGACGATGCGACATGCAAGGCTGGCGCTTGGAGTCGCCGGTGCGCTTTTGATGGTGGCTCCTGCCCTGGCGGCGGACCACGAGGTCCAGATGCTCAACAAGGGTGCGGATGGCCCGATGGTCTTCGAGCCGGCGTTTCTTCAGATCGAGCCGGGCGACACGGTGACGTTCGTCCCCACCGACAAGGGGCATAATTCCGAAGCGATCGAGGGCATGGTGCCGGAGGGCGCCGAGGCCTGGAAGGGGAAGATCAGCGAAGAGGTCAGCGTCACATTCACCGAGCCGGGAATTTACGGTTACAAATGCCTGCCGCATTACCCGCTCGGCATGGTCGGTCTGATCCAGGTCGGCGACGATCCTCTCAATCTTGAGGAGGCCAAAGGCGTAAAGCACCCCGGCAAGGCAGACAAACGCATGACAGCGCTGTTTGAGGACCTCGGCGGCTGAGGCCATCACGACCAGAAAAGCCTCCGCAGCGCGATAGAGCCAAGGGCTACGGGATCGGCCGCTTGCGGCCGGTCCCCCAGTGTTGTCCCCTTTCGGAGTCTCTTCAATGGTTCGAGATTGCCAAAGGCCCATGATCGGGCAATGCATAGCTCGCAACCGTATTTGTCTTTGACGGAGGTGGCGGCGGCAGAAAGCCGAGGAACCATGGCGAAGAACAACGATCAGCCGGGGGAATTCGCCTCGCCGCCCTGTTTTACCCATGAGTTGCGCGAGACGGAGGACGGCTTTCTCGCAGGAGACGCGACAGCAGCCGCCGATGTCGCCCGCTGGCGCAAGTCTGAACGCGAGCGGCTGATTGCGATGCGCCTGGCGACCGCCGTCGATGAGCGCGGCCGCATCGCAGACGAGGTCGCCGCCGAGCTCGACAGACTGGTCGATGTGCGGCCCGGGCTGGTCGTCAGCCTCTATTGGCCGATCCGCGGCGAACTCAACCTTTTGCCCTGGATGCGTTCCTTGAATGAACTTGCCTATCCGGTTGTTACCCACGCCCACTAAATGTGGGGTGCGCCCATTCCCCGGAGTAAAGCCCGTCAAAGGTCGGCGCAGCTGCCT
>NZ_JAZHLJ010000196.1:0-2172 GCF_036549495.1 Aurantimonas sp. C2-5-R2 | reverse complement strand
GATGTCAGCAGGCCGACGCTCTACCGCTATCGCTCCGTGATCCGCGCCCATCTCGCCGTCATGCCCTTCGACGATGCCGGAGAACGTCTGGTGACAGACGTGGTTCTCAAGGCGGCCGAGACGATGAGCGACCCCGCCGACCTCATCAATCGGGCGGCGGAGACCTTGCACGATGCCGCCATTGATCTGCCAGCGTTCAGCACCCTCGATCGCCTGGTCAATCATCTGCGCGCAAAGGTCCACCAGGAGATCTACGCAGGCGTCGCGGAACGGCTTACGCAGGCCGAAGCCGCGGCGCTGGATGCGTTGCTGGTCGTGCCGCCAGACACTATCACCACGCCTTTCAATCGGCTGAAGCAGGTGCCGGGTCCCGCCCGGCTCGCCATGATCAAGCTCTGGACGGATCGCCTCGACTGGCTGGACAATCTGGCCGATGCCGACATGGCTCTTTCGGGCATCGCTTCGACAAAACTCCGGCAGTTCGCGGCCGAAGCCACGGCCCTCGAGGTCAGCGAGCTTCTCGACATGGCCCTTCCCGGCAAACGGCATACCTTGCGGCTCAGCCTCCTGCACCACGCCCGTACACGCTGCCGCGACGAATTGATCGAGATGTTCCTGCGTCGCATCCGGCGCACTCAGGCCACAGCCAAGGAGAATCTCGACGCCCTTAAAGACCAGCACCGGGAACTGGAAGAATCGTTGATCGGCGTCCTTGGCCAGATGCTGGATACGGCGAAGGACGAGGAGGGCGACGCCGTNGCACTCAGGCCACAGCCAAGGAGAATCTCGACGCCCTTAAAGACCAGCACCGGGAACTGGAAGAATCGTTGATCGGCGTCCTTGGCCAGATGCTGGATACGGCGAAGGACGAGGAGGGCGACGCCGTTCTCGGCCAGCGGATCCGAGATCTTCTCATCCAGAAGGGCGGTGTAGATATCCTCACGCAACAGTTCGAGGCCGTCTCCGCCTGGCACGGCAACAACGATCTGCCGCTGCTCTGGCCGATCCATGCCAAGCATCGCAGCCTGTTGTTCAGGCTCTTCGACCTGATGAACATTCGCTCCGCGACCCAGGATCGCCGTCTCATCGTCGCCCTTGACCTCGTGTCGGACTATCGCCACGCCCGCCGCGATGATCTTCCCGCCGCCATCGATCTCGACTTCGCGTCCCAGCGCTGGCAAGCCTTTGTCATCCGGCGGCGCAAAGGACGAGCCGTTATCGATCGCCGCGCCCTCGAAGTCTGCGTCTTCATCCATCTTGCCGCCGCCCTGCAGTCCGGCGACTTCTATGTCGTCGGCTCCGAACAGTTCGCCGACTATCGCACCCAGCTGCTGCCCTGGACGGAGTGTCAGCCCCGACTGGCAGCCTATTGCGAGGCACTCGCCATGCCGCAGACTGGCGATAAGTTCGTCGTCCTCCTCAAGAGCCAATTGACCGAAGCCGCCGCGACGGTCGACGCGAACTTCCCGGCGAACGCCACGCTGAGCCTCGATCCTGACGGGACGCCCCATCTCAAACAGCTGCGCCCCAAGGAGCCGGTGGACGGCCTGCCCGAGTTCGAACGCGAGATCCGCGCCCGCATGCCCGAGCGCCATCTCCTCGATATCCTCAAATATGCCGAGCACTGGACCGGCTACACACGTCATTTTGGGCCGCCGTCCGGCGCCGATACGAAGCTGGCGCAGGCCGTTCGCCGCTACGTCTTCACCGTCTTCGGCTATGGCTGCAATCTCGGACCCGGCCAAACCGCCCGCCATGCGCCCGAACTCGTCACCCAGCAGGCGTTGCGTCGCATCAATGCCCAGCATATCAATGCCAACAAGCTGGAAGCGGCGATGACCGACCTCATCGATGAATATGCCCGCTTCGCCCTGCCGCGACACTGGGGAAGCGGCCAGGCCGCCATCGCCGACGGCACCCACGTCAAGCTGCGCGAGAACAATCTCATCGGCTCCCGGCACGTGCGCTATGGCGGTTACGGCGGCATCGCCTATCACCACATCGCCGACACCTACATCGCGCTGTTCACCACCTTCATCCCCTGCGGCGTCTGGGAAGCAGTGCACATTCTGGACGGCCTCCTCAAGAACCGGTCGCAGCTTCAGCCGGATACCCTGCACGCGGATACCCAGGGCCAGAGCGAGCCGGTTTTTGGACTCAGCAGATTTCTCG
>NZ_JAZHLJ010000195.1:0-2201 GCF_036549495.1 Aurantimonas sp. C2-5-R2 | reverse complement strand
CCCCGTCGTCAGCCTTTGAGGAGTTCGACGAGGGTTTTGCCGAGCTGGGCCGGGGAGGGCGAGACGCGGATGCCGGCGTCTTCCATCGCCGCGATCTTGTCCTCCGCGCCGCCCTTGCCGCCGGAGACCACCGCCCCGGCATGGCCCATGGTGCGGCCCTTCGGCGCCGTCCGCCCGGCAATGAAGCCGACCGTCGGCTTCGAGCGGCCTTTCTTCGCCTCGTCCTTGAGGAACTGCGCCGCCTCTTCCTCGGCCGCGCCGCCAATCTCGCCGATCATGATGATCGACTGGGTTGCGTCGTCGGCCAGGAACAGCTCCAGCATGTCGATGAACTCGGTGCCCTTCACCGGATCGCCGCCGATGCCCACCGCCGTCGTCTGGCCGAGCCCCTCGCTGGTGGTCTGGAACACCGCCTCGTAGGTCAACGTGCCGGAGCGCGAGACGATGCCGACATTGCCCTTCTTGAAGATGTTGCCCGGCATGATGCCGATCTTGCATTCGTTGGGGGTCAGGACGCCGGGGCAGTTCGGCCCGAGGAGCCGCGATTTGGATGTGTCGAGCCTGGCCTTGACCTTGACCATGTCCATCACCGGGATGCCTTCGGTGATGCAGACGATCAGGCCGATCTCGGCGGCGATCGCCTCCTCGATCGCGGCGGCCGCGCCCGCCGGCGGCACGTAGATCACGCTGGCGTCGGCGCCGGTCTTGGCTTTCGCTTCGGCGACCGAGGCGAAGATCGGCAGCTCGACGGCGCGGCCGTCGGCGCTGCCCTGCCAGGTCTCGCCGCCCTTCTTGGGATGCGTGCCGGCGACCATCTTTGTGCCGTGATAAGCCAGCGCCTGTTCGGTATGGAACGAGCCGGTCTTGCCGGTCAGACCTTGGACGATGATCTTGGTGTTCTTGTCGACGAGGATGGACATGGTTTTCGCGAGACTCCGTTAGGGTCGGTCAGCAGAAAGGAAAAAGAAAGGCGGTGGGCAGCGAGAGGAGGCCACCCACCGTGAAAAGGGTCAGCCCACGGCCTTGACGATTTTCTGCGCCGCGTCGTCGAGATCGTCGGCGGCGGTGATGGCGAGGCCGCTGTCGTTGAGGATCGCCTTGCCCTTGTCGACATTGGTGCCTTCCAGCCGCACCACCAGCGGCACTTTCAACCCGACTTCCTTGACCGCCGCGACGACGCCCTCGGCGATCACGTCGCAGCGCATGATGCCGCCGAAGATATTGACCAATATGCCCTTGACGTTCGGGTCCGAGGTGATGATCTTGAACGCCTCGGTGACCTTTTCCTTGGTCGCGCCGCCGCCAACGTCGAGGAAGTTCGCCGGCTCCTTGCCGTACAGCTTGATGATGTCCATCGTCGCCATGGCGAGACCGGCGCCGTTGACCATGCAGCCGATGTCGCCGTCGAGCGCCACATAGGCCAGATCGTGCTTCGACGCCTCGATCTCCTTGGCGTCCTCTTCCGATTCGTCGCGCAGCGCCTTGATGTCGTCATGGCGATAGAGCGCGTTGCCGTCGAACGAGACCTTGGCGTCGAGCACCCTGAGATGCCCGTCCTTCAAGACGATCAGCGGGTTGATCTCGAGAAGGCTCATGTCCTTCTCGGTGTAGGCCTTGTAGAGGATCGGAAAGAGCGTCATCCCGTCGGCGCGGGCCGGCCCGTCGAGCTTCAGCGCGTCGCAGAGTTTCGCCGCGTCGGCCTCGGTGACGCCGGCGAGCGGGTCGATCGCGACAGTGTGGATCTTTTCCGGCGTTGCCTCGGCCACCGCCTCGATGTCCATGCCGCCCTCGGTCGAGACGACGAAGGCGACGCGGCCGACCGTGCGGTCGACGAGCAGCGACAGATAGAGCTCGCGATCGATATCGGCGCCGTCCTCGATATAGAGGCGGTTGACCTGTTTGCCGGCCGGGCCGGTCTGCTTGGTGACCAGCGTGTTGCCGAGCATCTCTTTGACGTCGGCGACGACGGCCTCGATCGATTTGGCCAGCCGGACGCCGCCCTTGGCGCCTTCACCGAGTTCGGTGAACTTGCCCTTGCCGCGGCCGCCGGCGTGGATCTGGCTCTTGACCACATAGACCGGCCCCGGCAACTGCCGCGCCGCGGCCTCGGCCTGCGAGGCCTCGGTGATCGCCACGCCCGCCGCCACCGGCGCCCCAAAACCCTTGAGAACTTGCTTGGCCTGATATTCGTGGATGTTCAT
>NZ_JAZHLJ010000194.1:0-2280 GCF_036549495.1 Aurantimonas sp. C2-5-R2 | reverse complement strand
GAGGCGGCCCGAACCTCGGGCGCGGTGTCGGCCAATCAGATCGTGCAATGGGTGCGTGACAAGTTGCCGACTGCGGCGGCTTGAGCCTGCCATCCATCGGCGTCGCAACAGAGGCGTCGGAGCGTTGCGCAGTACCGATAAAAAACACGGGCATTCGAGGCATGGTTGGCATGGAATCAGTTGCATGAAGGAGCCCCGGGCGACGCCTATGTCGAACTGCATGTCCAGCCGCATTCGTTCTTTCGCCCCAAGGACGGTAACATTCACGTCGACGTGCCGGTCTCCTTGACGGAGGCGGCCCTGGGCGCCCGGATCGAGGTGCCGACCATCACCGGCCCGGTCAAGGTGACCGTTCCTAAGTGGTCCAATACCGGCACAACGTTGCGGCTTCGCGAGAGAGAAAACCGCAACCACAAGACCGGTCAGCGCGGGCATCAGCTGATCACCCTTAAAATCGTCCTTCCCGCGGCCGAGGAGCCAGAACTGGTCGCGTTTCTGGAGACATGGGAACCAAAGAACCGGCTGGACCCGCGCAAGAAGACGCTGACATGACGGGTATCGACGCGCTTGTCGCGGCCATCTCGGCGCTGCAGCGAAAGGATCTCGAGGCTTGGCTCCGCGATGAGATCGTCGCGGCGGAGCCGGATGCCTGGACGCTCGCCTTTTCGGACATGGAATGCGCCCGGGTCCGCTTCATCTGCACGCTGTATTACGACCTGGAGATCGACGCGGAGACCCTGCCGGTGGTGTTGACCTTGTCCGATCAGCTCTATGAGACCCGGCAACGCCTGTTGTCGCTGACCGCCGCTGTCGCGGCGCAGGACGAGCCCATCCAGAAGGCGATCATCGCGGCTCTGTCGCCGGACAACCGATCGCCTGAGACGGAGTGACGGCAAGGTGGATCTGAGGGACTGAGAGGTTCATCGTGGAGATGCCGTGTATCAAACAGAACATCAGATTTATGATCTCAGGCATTGGCCAGGCGTAGGCCGTACCATGCTATGGAAAGGCGGAAGGTGCAGCTCAATCACCCGCCATTCCTCATCAGCCAGACCGCTCGGGCGGCACCACGAAAAGGTTGGATTTCTCCCCGGCCTCTTTTCCTTAAGCGACAAGCGTCCGCTGCGTCACTGCGACGGAACCGCGTGCGTCTGCCCCGACAGCCGATCCGACAGCGCGAAGGCGACGGCCAGGAAGCACAGCAGTCCGAGCGGAACGCTACCCGTTTCCATGACAACGACATCAAGAATCCCATTATATTCGAACATTATAATAAACGGATACGTGAAAGCGATGCGCTGGACGCCCCATCGATTTGATCCGTGTCGAACCCCGCGAAAGGCGCCGCGCCTGGCGTCAGCCGTGGCCAGCGCGCCGGCTCACGGACGGTGCAAATGATCCGAACGGGAGTGGATTCGATGGATCCGCGACTGCCCATCTTTGGACACCTCTCGCGGCAGCTTGGCGCGCCGTACTCCCTCATCGAAAGGAGACCAGCATCATGAAATTCCGGGTAGCAGCCCTGGCGGTCGCTGCGATTCTCGCCGTCTTCCCTGCCTTTGCGGGAGAGATCGACAGCAGCGTCGATGCGCGCGCTCTGCCGAAGGGCAAGACAACGCCACTCGGGCTCTACCTGACGCCCGAGGACGCGCACGCGGCCCTGACCGAGGAGCCAGGCATCGTCTTCATCGACGTCCGCGACCCGCTTGAAATCAACTTTGTCGGCAATGCCGAGGGGACGGACGCCAATGTTCCGCTTGCCTTCGCCACGCACAATTTCGACCCCAAGCGCGGCGGCTATGCGATGGCGCGCAATCCGGACTTCGTCGCCGGCGTCGACGCCGTGATCGCTGCAGAGGGGCGGGACAAGGGCGATCCCGTCTTCGTGATGTGCCGCTCCGGCGGGCGATCTGCGGAGGCGGCGGCGGCACTGGCTAAAGCCGGCTACAGCAATGTCTGGAGCATCGTCGAGGGCTTCGAAGGCGATTCCGACAAGGCGACCGGCCGGCGCGACGTGAATGGCTGGCAGAACGCCGGGCTTCCCTGGTCCTACAAGCTCGATGCCGAAATTGCCTGGCGGCCGGCGGGAGAGAAATAGGGAGCCGACACATGCACAAGGCGACCATAATGGTGCGTAAGGGTAATCCGAGGGCATCGAAGACGCGCTGAGCCTGTCGGAAGACGGTGCTGAGCTATGGCTGAAAATGGGTGATGGGGCCTGAGAAGGCGGCGTATCGTGGCGGGTGCTGAAGCCTGCCAGAACCTCCCGAAGGAGCGATA
>NZ_JAZHLJ010000193.1:0-2283 GCF_036549495.1 Aurantimonas sp. C2-5-R2 | reverse complement strand
GTTCTGACAAGGCCGCGAACACGGCTGAACGAACCAACCTTCCCCATGCCAATCAGGGCGGTCCGGTCAAACCGGGCCGCCCTTTTTTCGTCCGAACCAGCCGGTGAGAGACTCTCTGCGGCGTCCGCGATCATGCGGCGGTGTGAACGGGCGCCGCTATTCCATTTCCAAGACCGAAGGCGCAGGATGGCGCCTCATCGAAGGCCGGGAGGAAAGCGACCAATGCGGTGCATCATCTGCGAAGGAGCAGCGAAGCGGGGCGAGGCCGAAGCGGCGCATGTCGCCATGATCCGCTGCCCGCGATGCGGCGAGTTCGAAGTCTCCGACGCGGCGAGCAAAGCGCTCGCGAGCTGGGACCCTTACGCACGCCTCCAAGCGCTCAGATATGCGCAGACAAATGCGCTGCCGGGCCGCATGCCGAATCTCCACGGCATCGCTTAGGCACAGGGCCGCTTCTCAATTTTGGGGAATGGTGCCAGGAAAGGCGTCACATCGAAGCGCTAAGATATTGTTCTTATTGCCTATCGATTGACGGCGTTTTGCTAAATACCAACAAATATACCAACAAATGCGAACGCTAGGGCTGGCATTAGGCCTCTTGATTAGGTCCGGGAACGTAGCGACGTTCAACGGAACAATCGACTGCCATTGCGGTTCGAAGCGCTCATAATGCTCGAAAACGAGTTCCGTCAGGGCTTGGCCGTCGATAAGGCGGAGGTTGGGCGTCTGCCGTTCCGTATCCAGCGCATCCCTTGAGAAACTGCCGAGCGTGACGAACAAACCATATTCGGTTTGAGCGACGGCGCCCATGAGTTGCTGGACGGCCGGCCGGCCGATGGTGTCCACAGTCTGCTTGCACTGGACCTTGATGACCGGCGGCTCGAAGCCAAGCTCGTCGCGGTGCGCGATCACGTCGATTCCGCCATCTCCGGAGCGCTGTGTCACCCGCGCATGGTATCCCATGCACTGCAAAAGATGCGCGACGAAGTGTTCGAACCGATCAGGCAAAAGAGCGTTCTTCAGCCGCTTTATGACGAAATCCTCGGTCCGCTCTTCCACCTGTTGGCTCGCGATAGCGGCTTCGCTCTCCTCTTCCTCCGAGCCGACGGGCTCCGGTTCCTCACCGCGAATGACCGCCAAAAACGGCTCGGGATTGTTCGCGACCTGAAAGAGCGTCAGCGCCGATCCAATCTCGTTCAGGGCGCTTTGAGGAAAATCGGAGCGCGGTTTGTGCGCAAGCCAGCGGACCGCGCGACGATGGGACGCTTCGTCGTCGGCGGCATTCGGGTAGAAATCATATTTTCCCAGCTCGCCGATATTCACCGTTCGGTTGGCCTTCGATGGATAGACGACCAGATCGCCGGTCTTCATCTCATGAGCGAAGCGGAAGAGGACGCCGGCTTGAACCGGCACGGCGCCCGGCTTTGTCTTGGGATAATGTCGTTCAATTTGGCGTTTAAACGCCTCACGATCGGCCGGCAGCTTCCGAAGATCGCCCAGTGCGGCCCAGCCAATAGAGACGTATCCATCATCGATAGGCCGCCCGCCGTGCTGGCGTCCCATGTGGACGCCCCAGATCGTTTTCATGTCGAACTGCTTTCCTGTTGTGCCGCTCGCTCCTGATTCAGCGCGAAGAGGCGTGCGAGGATGTCGTCGTTGGAAAGATCAGCCGGCCATCCGTAGGCGCTAGCGACGGCTTCATCTAACGCCCGGTGCGCGTGATCGAGCCAAGCGGGGCGCTCGTTGTAGAGATTCGTCAGCGTCCGTTTTTTCAGGAGCGCGGCGGCTTTCTCGTCAACGGGGAGGATGCGGTCAGGATAGCCAGCGACAACCTCAGGCTCACGTCGGACCAAGTCGGCGGGGTTCAGCCAGTTCTCGCGAAGCTCGTTCAGCCGGGAGGCGGTGGCGCCGATGGCGATGGCATGGGGGTTGTCGGCATAGTCGGCGGCGGTGATGTCCGGCGTAAGGCCTTCGGGAAACGGGAAGGTCTCGAAGGTTGTCGTGGAGGTGTAGCGGGGATCATTTCCCTTGCCGAGCCAAGTACCCATTCGAAGGGACCAATGCTCATGAAAACATGAGTGCAGGATCCCGAAAGTTACGTCATCGTCTCTTCCAAACGCGAACGCCGCGCTGTCTGCTGTTGCCGCGCCATCAAGCCAAGAAAATATCCGAAACTTGGCGACACGAGGGGTTTGAACCGCCCCGGGTTTCCCGGAGACTGTTTGGTTTGCATCCTACGCGGCGATCGGCATGGCCTCAAGCTGGGCGTAGTAGGCGTCTTCT
>NZ_JAZHLJ010000192.1:0-2305 GCF_036549495.1 Aurantimonas sp. C2-5-R2 | reverse complement strand
CCCGCATTTGGCGCCGCTGGCCGATCGCGACGGCGGCAAGCGGTTGACGCCGCCGCACTTGCTGCAAACCACACGAGTCTCGGTCATTCCGTTCTCCTTCCGCCCGGTTGGGTGCGACGGCCGGCTGCCTCGCGTCCAGATCCGAAGCGGCCGACACCACCGTAGTGACTTCGGGCGGCCTGCACGCCTCGTCATGATGCACATTGTCTCGATCGATTGTTTGACCTTGCGCAAGTCGCGGCGGAGTTCGCTGTGGTCTGGTCGTCGGCCATGGCGCTCGGCCCCAACTCGGAGTCACAACCCAATGATCCCGCCGAATGGTAAACTCGTCGCGGTCGCCGACTGCGCGACCCTCAAACTGTTCCGGAACAGAGGTGTCGAGCCCGATATCGACATCGTGGCCGTCGACGAACCGAAGGTCGCGGCGACCAACCCCGGGTCGGGCGCCCGACACAGGAATGCCTCGGCCAATCCGGGGGGGCACCGCAGTGCAGGGGATGGTTTCGCGGTGGCAAGGGCGTTGCNAACCCCGGGTCGGGCGCCCGACACAGGAATGCCTCGGCCAATCCGGGGGGGCACCGCAGTGCAGGGGATGGTTTCGCGGTGGCAAGGGCGTTGCAGGATGAGTCTGCCAACCCCGATGGCCGAGCCGCGCAGCTGAATCCAGGACAGGGTATCCGTTGAACTCAATCCTCCACGATCGTCTGAACACCGCCCTGCTGACCGTTGCATTCCTTGGCCTTGTCGGGGGGCTCGGCCTGACATTTGCCGATCTGTCGCAACTGGCGGATACGATCTGGGCGGCGGGTATCCTGCCGGTCCTCGCCGCCTTGGTCGTGGAGATCGTCCGGAGTCTGCGGCAAGGCGAGGTCGGGCTGGACATCGTCGCCGCACTGTCGATGTCGGCGGCACTGCTGTTTGGCGAAACGCTCGCGGCGGCGGTCGTGGCGCTGATGTATTCGGGGGGAACCTTCCTTGAAAGCTTCGCCGAGGGTCGCGCCCGACGAGAGATGAGCGATCTTCTCTCTCGTGTGCCTCGCACCGCGACGCGCCACCGCAACGGCGCGCTCGACGACGTGCCCTTGGATGACGTCGAGCCTGGCGATCTTCTGCTGATCCGGCAGGGGGGACGTGGCGCCCGTCGACGGCACAGTCGAAAACAGCCGCGCGATGGTCGACCAGTCGGCGCTGACCGGCGAGTCGATGCCCGTACGTCTGGAGCATGGGCAGGACGTGATGAGCGGTTCGACCAACGCGGGCGAACCTTTCGACCTGCGCGCCAATCGCCGGGCGGCCGACAGCACTGAACCGCCCCGGGTTTCCCGGAGACCTCATTTCCTGAGAGAATGGGGTCATGATGACGAAACAGACATCGAAGAGATATTCGCCGGAGGTCCGCGAGCGGGCAGTCCGAATGGTTTTGGAGCATCAAGGCGAACACGCCTCGCAGTGGGAGGCGATATCGTCGATTGCGGCGAAGATCGGCTGTGCCGGCGAGACGCTGCGCAACTGGGTTCGCCGGGCCGAACGCGACCAGGGCGTTCGCGCCGGTCAGACGAGCGATGAGCGCGGCCGGATCAAGGCTCTCGAACGAGAGAACCGCGAGTTGCGGCAGGCCAACGAGATCCTGCGTAAGGCATCGGCGTATTTTGCTCAGGCGGAGCTCGACCGCCCGTTCAGACGATGACGACGTTCATCGACAACCATCGTGACGTCTATGGGGTCGATAGGGAACTGCCGCGATCAGATCTCGCAGAAACGTCCCTGCCTCCCTCTTCCCGGCCTTTTTGACCAGTTGGGTGAAGGCGAATTTGCTTGTTCGGTCGATGGCCGCGAAGAGATAGAGCTTTCCTTCAGCAGTCTGCACCTCGGCGATGTCGATATGGAAGTAGCCGATCGGGTAGCGTTTGAACTTCTTTCTGACCGGCTTGTCGCCTTCGATCTCGGGCAGACGGGAGATGCCGTGACGCTGGAGGCAGCGGTGCAAGGACGACCGCGTCAGATACGCAATTGTCGGCTGCAGGGCGTAGAGACAGTCGTCGAGCGGCAAAAGCGTGTGGCGCCGGAAGGCGACGATGACGGCTTCCTCTTCCATCGATAGGACGGTTGATTTTGGCTCTCGAGGACCAGTGCGCTGATCGGCCGTCGTGCTTCGCTTCTTCCACTTCGCGACGGTCTTTGGATTAATGCCGTGCCGTCTGGCGAGCTGCCTAACACTACTTTGGCACTTTTGGTTTGTCGGTTTCTGCGATGAGCATTTCACAATGAGGGCATTGCAGGGGCGGAGGTCGTGCGAAGAGATCGA
>NZ_JAZHLJ010000191.1:0-2338 GCF_036549495.1 Aurantimonas sp. C2-5-R2 | reverse complement strand
ATATGGAGGACCTGGAACCCCATGCCGATCTGCGCCGGGAACTGCTCAAGCGCAGCATACAGGCGGCCGCCGATGATCCCCGGCCGGGTATTTCGGGCGAGGAAATGAAAGCCCTGCTGCGTGAGAAGCGCAAAGAACCCCTGCCCGCGCCGGCCAGATGGGAAAAGCGGTCCCGGCACTGACGCACCGGGGCTTTGTCACTGGCGGCCCTCCGGCCGGCCGGGAGCCGGATGCAGAGCGCGAACGCCTATCGGAAGAAATCTGCTGACAAGCAGCTATCTTTTTATCAGCCGATCGCCCTCACGCGATTGCCTCAAGCCCTTTTTTCTGAACAACCGTCAGCAACCGCAGCGCCGGCCCTCCGGGCTTCTTCACCCCACGCTCCCAATCGGACACAAGTCCCTTGCTCACGTTGAGGTAGCGGGCAAAGACTGGCTGCGAGATATGCTCGCGTTCCCGAATGGAACGGATTTCCTCGGGGGACAGCGGTTCAACCGCTGTCAGGCACCCCTCGTCAAATTCGCGCATCGTCTGCTTGTCGATCGCGCCGGACTCATAGAACCCTTCCATCATCTCATGGACGGCCGCCAGAGCTTCACTCTTGTAAGTCTTGGTCATCGCAATTCACCTTTAGCATGCGACCCGCAGCGACTTCCGTGTCCATCTGCGCATCGGTAAATCCCAGGACTAGCTTTGCAGCCTTCTTCAAGTAGGCTTCTTCCGCGTTATCGAGGTTCGCCATGTCGTTCTTGGCGAACCCGAATGCGAAAACCGCGCGCGTCTGCGTCCGGAAGAAAACCAGCGTTCGAAAACCGCCAGACTTTCCAGCGCCGGGTCGTGCAACGCGCTGCTTGATGAGGCCGGCTCCTAGATCGGCATCTATCTGGCCGCGTTCGGCACGCTCTACAGCCTCACAAAGCATTGCATCGGAGATTTTCTCTTTCCGGGCAAACTTGTGAAACCGGCTGGCTTTGAAAACCCTCACGCGACTTCCTCGTCCATCAATGTATGGCACATAGCGTTACACTTCAAGGGTTTCATTTCGCATCGTCCCTGAGCGCGGTTATTGCCCGCTCAATCGTTTCGGCAAGGGTGATCTCGTGGCGGTCGGCATAGGCATAAATCGCCTCGATGGTGTCGGCCCGCAGACGGGTTGCAAATTGCTCCGTACGGCCTGTCTTGCGCCGCGCGCGGCGCGCCGGCCGCCCAGGTGATGGCGGGACCGATTCGGGCGCTCTCGGCGTCTCACGGAAGCCCGCAGCGCGGGCGGCGGCCTTGACCTCGTTCGGATCGACGGGCGGCACTAGCGGCTTATCCAGCTCGTCGCCAAAGTCGAGCGTGGCGCGTTTCTTGTCGTCGGCGGTCATGCGCCCCCTCCCCTGATGGCATTGATGACGGCTTGTGCGTATTCGCGGGCGTTCTCCTTGGCGGTTTCCAGCCCGGACACATCGGCTTTTTCCAGCTCGTGCAGTGTGCCACCCAGAGAAAATAGGGTCCGATAGGCCGCACGATCGATCAAAGTTGCCGGCAGAACCGGTACCGCAGCGCCGGAAAACTGCTGTTCTATGTCGCGCGCTGTGCGCTCGCGGATCGCGGGCGGCACGCGGGTAAAGAACACGCGATATGGGATTTCCCGGTTCGCCACCTTCCACATTTGGCGCACCAGCTTGACCGATTTCGCCGCCTCGGCCGCGTCCAGAACTGAGCTTTGCAGCGGGATCAGAACCAAATCCGACCGTGCAACGGCGAAACCGATGCGGTCGGTCGCAGTCCCTTCCAGATCGACAATGACGAAATCCGCCTCGGCGCGGGCGTCCTCGATCGTGTCTATGATGGTTTCGGCCGAGTCATCGACAATAAGGCGCAGGAATTCGGGAACCGGGCGAAGCCGCGACCAGGCTTCAAGTGGCCTGTTGGGGTCCGCATCGATCAACGCGACCTTGCGCCCGGCCGCCACCAACTCGCCGGCGAGGACAACGGCCGAAGTCGTTTTGCCGACCCCGCCTTTGCTCGAAACAAATGATATGACCGCCATGCGCCCCCTTTTACCTGATGACCAGCAGCATGTTAGCAGCATGCACTTTATGAGCAGTTAATGAGCCGCTTGCAATCCGCTTATAAATAGATAGCAGCTAGAAAACAGCTGACATTCATAGCACTGCCCTTGCCGCCTGCTTTCTCTCAAAAGCCCATGGGATACTGGCCGCAGGCGGGGCGGTTGGGATTTTTGCTCTTAGGGTGCCGAACCGGACCGCCTATTATGCGGTCCGGAACCGCCGCAGGGCTGCGTAAGCAGCCCGAACAGCGGCGACCGCTTATGTTTTCACACAGAGAATAG
>NZ_JAZHLJ010000190.1:0-2366 GCF_036549495.1 Aurantimonas sp. C2-5-R2 | reverse complement strand
GCTGTCCCCGCATGCCATCCTCCCGATCTCGGTCAGGTCAATGGAATCATAAAACGGGCCGAATGGGGAGGTTTTTCGAGATCTCCAGTTGTGGATACGATCGTGGAGGCGGTGCATGCCACATCCTGAGGCGCGCCTGCCGTCCCGCCCGCAGCGACCAGTCCCCGGTCAACAATTGGTGGAAAGCACTGAACTCGACAGTGCGGGTTTCGATCTGGTCTGCGCGATTTTCCTATTCTCCGTCATCGGAATATTGGTAGTCGGTGGATTTTTTCAGGCTGCGGGCCCCACTCGTTCCGATCTCATTTTGGCTTGGATATTCGTTTCGATACCGCTTCTTATCTATACTACGGGCCGCCTTTTCCGGAGCATTTCGGGAGGAGTTGTCGTTACGCTGGGCATCATATTTGCCGCCGGCACCGTCAGGTCGCCGGTTCTCGCAATGGCCCTGCATGTATTGCCTATCGGAGCTGCGATCTATGTGACACTTCGGCTCCGACTCCGCGCCTTGGAATGGGTCTCTTGCGCGCTTGCCGTTCTCGTAACGACCATAGCAGCATTGGGCGTGGACGATTTATACACCTCGTTCGACATGGCATCGCGTGCGCGCGCCGGCGCCTTGCATAATGATACACTGTATCACGCAAGTATCGCTGCGATGATCAAGAATTATGGTGTCGTCTCCACCGGTCTGCATGGACTGGTCGAAACACCTTATCATACATTTTCGCATACGCTCGTGGCGGGATTCAGCCGTCTTTCGGGCGCTAGCGTTCTCAACGTTTATGGATTTCTCACGCCAGCGTTCCTCATACCCTTTCTCCTGTTCGCGATAACAGCGGTAGCCAGGATATTCGGAGGCCGGGCGCTTCCGGTCCTGCCGGCATGGCTTCTTGGTTGTGCATTTATTATTCTCCTTCCCAAGATATTCAGCTCCTGGGTTTTTTGGAATTCCTATTTTTTATCAGAATCCTACAATCTTTCAGCGGCCACTCTCGCGTTTTCCCTACTTCCGCTCTTTAAGGCGCGTCTGGGTTGGATGGATATATTGTTGGCGGTTCTGCTCACCGCCATGGCCGCGTCGGCGAAAGGATCAGTCGGTTTAATACTGGCGGGAATCTGGGTACTTCGGATCGTTTTTCTGGGCGGCTTCAAGCGTCGGATGGATTTGCTCGCCGCAGCGTCCGTCTGCATCGTGGTCGGCATCACGATGGTGAAATCCATCGGTGCGATAGCGCCGATGGAGATCCGGCCCCTCCACTTCGTAAGCGCATTCTCCTACAGGGGCGCGAGCGTAGCCGACGCAATCTCCATCCTGGGCGGAAATGCACCATTTAGTTGGCGGGTTTTCGTGTTGGCGGCATTGGCCCTGGCATCGTTCCTGCTGTTTCACTTCATCGCCGTTTGGGCGGTATCCATCCGACATATCGCCTTCGCGGGGGTCTTTTCTCTGCTGAAGTCGCCAGTATCGCTCTACAGTCTCGGTGCGGCGGCGGCAGGCATTCTGGCGATATGCCTCTTCGAGATAGCCGGCGGCTCCGCCTTCTATATAACCAACGTCTCTTTTTTCATCGCGCTACCCTGGCTCGTCGTTTATTCAGCCGAGGCCTTCGCGGCCATTCCGCTTGGAAAGGCTGTGGAGCGCGCCCGGACAACTGCGATATCCGGAGTTCTGGGAATTGCGGTCATCTTCTATTCTGCTGGCGGCCTTTTGAATTTCGTCTCGCGATCGGGAGCGGAAAGCCGAGATCCGTATCCGATCTTCGATGCGCTTCTCGACCTGAGGGATACTGCGCCACTCGATATAATATTGTCGCCGGACGGGGACGCGGCGGACCTGGTCCGGAAATCCTTTCCGGGCGTCTGCTGGGCATCGCCGTTCCTTTACCCGGCGCTCACGGAGCGGCCCTGGGCAGAGGTTATCGTCCGCGATGAGAATTGCGTGACGCCGCTATATGGCTATATGCAGTACCGATTGTCAGCCAAGGGAGACGTCGGCGTACCCTTGGCCGATCTGGGCACGCTGGAACGTGTGCTGTGGCGGCCACGTATTGACGGTGGAACCTCCCCGGCTGAAGCGGAGGGTGGGTCGCGACTGTCAGGAGCCCCGACTCTTGTTCCATTCAGCACGGAAAACCGGCTTCCTGTTCAGAACGGGGCTATGCAACCGGATTGAAAACAACGCGGATCTCAACCCGTTCTACCCGCAGGCTGTCTGTCCCCGAAATCTATCGGGTCGTCTGTTTGATTTTTTGCAGGGAGGGCGCTGGGCTCGGGAGGCTTATCCCGTTGTCCCAGGTCGCCCTAAATGTGGTATCTTGACCCGGATGGGCTGCCGGAACGGTGGCTATGACGGGACAGCCGAT
>NZ_JAZHLJ010000019.1:0-64926 GCF_036549495.1 Aurantimonas sp. C2-5-R2 | reverse complement strand
CGGCTTTCTGGCGCTGGCCGCGCTCAACTCCTTCGGCCTGATCCCGAAGCAGGCGGCCGACATTACCGCCGATGTCTCCGGCTGGGCGCTCTTGTTCGGCATCGCCGCCGTCGGCATGAAGACCGCGCTGAAGAGCATCCTTTCCGTCGGTCGCCAGGCCGTCCTCCTGGTCGTCGCCGAAACCGTCTTCCTCGCCGCCTTCATCCTCATCGGCATCAAGTATCTCGGCTGAGCGGACGCCGTGTGCTGAACGGTCGTCACCGACATTTTAAGCCCGATTTATCCCCGCCCGGCCGCGCTCGCTTTGCCTGAACCCGTCAGGAGACGGGGAACGGCGCGGATGGAGCAAGGAAACGCAAACAGGATCGGCCCGGATTCTCTGGGAGAGCTGCGCCGGGGCTTCGCGGCCTTGCGCCTCCATCTGGCGGCCGCGCGCTTCGCGCTCCGGATCGAGACCCGTTACGATCCGAACCAGCCGCGCGTTCCGGCCGGCAATCCCGATGGCGGCTAGTGGACCCGCATCGGCGAACGCGTCGCGCAGGCGCGCGGGCGGAGAGGTACATCCCCAATTCGCGTCGGGGGACGACTACTCCACGCGACTCCGGCGCAACAGATGCGGCTCGCGGTCACAAACCGAGACCGTTTAGATGCGCTACGCCGACTACGCGAGGTCGATCCAAATTGGCGAGCAACGCCGCAGCTCTATGAGACAATCGAAGGGGCGATCGCGGCAAACCATGCCATCGCGCGCGAGGCACGTGAACGATATTTGCTTTTGCGAGAGCAAGGCATTGGGTTTGGGCAATATTACAGAGAATCCAGCCCCGCACGGAATTCCAGCAGGAGTTTCACGCGGACGGAACGGGAGGAGATCAACGATTTTGGGAGGAAGTACGGCTGTCATACCTGCGGGACGAAAGACCCTGGAACCTTGTCAGGTAATTTTTTCATTGATCATCAACTCCCTAAAGCTTGGAATCCCGTCGGCCGCCCACAGCGATTAGCGCCACAATGCAAGACCTGTAGCGCGCGACAGGGTGGGTGGCTCAGAAATAACAAGAGGGATCGATAATGACGGATTCCATTCAACTCGCTCCTCCAAACTCCCTCTTTTTTCTGTCGGACATAGAGGATGACGGAGCAGGACCGGAATTCGTCGCGGATCGCCTGATCCTGTCGACCCCATCCTGCATCTCGATCGGATGTCTCGCCTTTGTCGACGGCAAGACGACGTTGACGCTGGCGCCATCGACGGAACTCGATCTGAAGCTTCCGCCAGCGTTCACCGGCTTCCTGAAAACACCCAATCGTGGTGTGCGTATCTCGACGGTCGAGCATCCGTCGCTGCTGAGACTGACAACGGGCACACTGTCGAGCAAAGTCCGAATCTGGGTCAATCGGCCCATCGAACCGGACCGCATTATCATCGGGGTTGGAGCGGCCTCCTGAGAAATGCTCCCCTCGTGACCCGGCCGCCTTACGTACTCTCCGGCACGAACGCCTGCTCCATTTCGCGGCGCAGATCATAGGCCCTGGAGCCGGTGGGCGCCGCGACGTCGGCGTAGGTCACCGGCGAGCCGGCGCTGACCGGCCGGGTCAGCGTCACGCGATGGGCGAGGCCGATCGGCAGCGCGCCGTTAGCGAAGCTCCGGGTCGCCGGTATGGCCTTGCCATAGACCGTGTAGCCACCTTCCCCGTCGAGAACCTCGCCCACGCGAAGCTCTCGCTTGGCGATCGCCACCGCGTCGCCGCGCCAGGTTTCCGAGACGCCGGTCGCCTCGCCGCGCAGCGCCGCGTTGAGCACCGAGATCGACAGTTCCAGCCCGATCAGGTGAAACGGCTTGTACATCGACGCGTAGCGGCCGGTGGCGTCGGTCGGCAGCCCATATTGCTTGAAACAAGCGGCGGCGTAGTCGTTTGGCGCCTTCAGGACGACATAGACGCCCCAGCGCAGATCCCGATAGACCGGCCGGCCGTCCCGCTCCAGCGAGGAGACGACCTCGACCATGCCGTCGCGGTCGAGTTGCCCGCCAACGTCCCGGGGGCGAAGGATGTGGGCGAGATCGTCGACGCCGCAGGGCGGAAATGTCAGCCCGTCATCAGGCACCGACAGATCGCAGGCATTGGCGATGGCGGCCATCTCGATCGCCGACTTGGTGCCGTCGAGAAAGGAGTTGAACATCTGCGGGTTCATGCCGGCCGCGGCCGCCTCCTCCGGCGACAAGCCATAATGGGTCCAGACGTCGTCGGGCGTCACCTGGTGATAGGCCGGCAGATATTTCGTGCCCTTGCCCGCCGCCGCGATGATGAAGCCGGCCGAGCGTCCCCAGTCGACCATCTCGGAGACCAGCGCCGGCTGGTCGCCATAAGCCATGGAATAGACCACACCGGCCGCGCGGGCGCGCTTGGCGAGAAGCGGACCGCAGAGAACGTCCGTCTCGACATTGACCATGACCAGATGCTTGCCCGCGGCGATACACGCCAGCGCGTGGGTGACGCCAGCCTCCGGCATGCCCGTCGCCTCGATCACGACCTCGACGCCCTCGGCCGAACAGGCATCGACACCGGAATCGACGAAGCGCGTTTCGCCGATCCGCGCCTCGTCCCAGCCGACGTTTCGGCAAGTTTGGCGCGCCCTGTCGGTGTCGAGGTCGGCGATGACCGTGACCTCGAGGCCCGGAATCGTCGGCACCTGGGACAGGAACATCGAGCCGAACTTGCCGGCGCCGATCAGCGCGACCGTAACCGGCCGGCCAACCTCACGGCGGCGGCGAAGCAGATGTTGCAGATTCAAGCGGTAGGCTCCTCTCCTCCCGGCGCACGGCTCGACCTTCATCGAACGAAGCGCCTGTCTTCCCCGGCCGGACGGTACGCGGAGCTTACGTTTCAGGCAACGGGCCTCGTTCTAGCCGAACCGCGCCGCCAGTTTCGCCGCCAGCGCGGAGTCCTCCGCATCCCGTTCCACCCTGTTCGAGCGCACCAGACAGGCTTCCGACTTCAGGATCACCCCATCGGTGAGGATCTTCAGATGGTTGGCGGTCAGCGTCGATCCCGTCGAGGTGATGTCGACGATGATGTCGGCCGAGCCGGCAGCCGGCGCGCCTTCGGTGGCGCCCAGGCTCTCGACGATCCGGTAGCTCTGGATGCCGTGCAGGCGGGTGAAGAAGCTCTGGGTCAGCCGCCAGTATTTGGTGGCGATCCGCAAGCGCCGCCCGTGCCGGGCGCGGTAGGAGCCGGCGACGTCGCTCAGATCCTCCATCGTCTCGACATCGACCCAGGCATCGGGGACGGCAACGACGACGTCGGCATGGCCGAAGCCGAGCCGCGCGACGATCTCGACGGCGCCGTCGGGCTCGGCAATCGTCTCCCGGACCAGATCCTCGCCGGTGATGCCGAAATCGATCGCCCCGTCGCGCAGCTCCCGCGCGATCTCCGAGGCCGACAACAGCAGCACCTCGAGCCCCGGCGCGCCGCTGACCACGGTGCGGTAGCTGCGGGCGTTTTCGGCCGGCGCGACACTGATGCCAGCCCCCGCCAGCGCCGCGATCGCCTTTTCATTCAACCGCCCCTTGGACGGGATCGCCAGCGACACGGTCATGATTGGCCTCCCGCCTGGCCTGTCGCGGCGCCGATGCGGTCGAGCCAGAGCGCGAAACCGACGGCCGGGATCGGTGCTGGCGCGCCCAGCATCGTCAGCAGCCGGTCGTAGCGCCCGCCGCCGGCCAGCGTCTCGTCGGAACCCTTTTGCCGCGCCTCGAAGACCAGGCCGGTATAATAGTCGATCGGCCGGCCGAAGGCGGCGCGATAGCGCACCGACGACAGATCGACGCCGGCGGCGCGCAGCGCCAGATTGCGGGTCTCGAAGAACACAGCCGCCCGGCCGAGATCGAGATCGGCCGATTCCGCCAGACCGCGAAGCCTGTCGCCGGCCTCGCCGAGCGGGCAGTCGATGGCAAGGAACTGGCGCAGGAGGGAGAGCGGCGCGTCGTCGAGCCGCGCCTCGGCGACGGCAAGCTTTTCGATCAGCCGCACCGCGACCTCGCCGGGCGAGCGGCCGGCATGGGGCGGCAGGCCGGCTTCCTCCATGCGCGCGCGGATCGTGCGGGTCAGCGCGCCCTCCTCGCGGCGGCGGGCGAGATCGGCAAGCTCCGGATCGAGCCGCTCCAGCGTGCCGGCACCGCCGGTTGCCAGCGCGTTGAGCGCCGCGTCGAGCAGCCCGTCATGGCCGAAAGTGCGCACCAGCCGGCGCTGCCAGCCCTCGGGCAGGCCGAGCGCCTTCAAGAACGCCTCGAACAGACCCTGATCGCCGAGCACGATGTCGAGGTCGGCCGGATCGATGCCGCAGGCGGCAAGCCCCGCCAGCGCATCGGCCAGCGCCCTTGCGTCGGCGGTGGCGCGGTTCACCTCACCCAGATCCTCGATACCGGCCTGGAAGAATTCGCCCGGCCCGCTCGGCCGCTGGCGAAAGACGAGGCCGAGATAGGAATAGCGGCGCGGCAGCGCCTCGCCGGCGCCGACATGGCCGAGGCAGACGGGAATGGTGAAGTCGGGTCGCAGGCACAGATGCTCGCCGGCCTCGCCGCGGGTGAGGAAGATGCGGCGGCGCAGCGCCTCGCCGGCGGTGTCGAGATAGGGGTCGGCCGGCTGGATGATCGGCGCATGGACGCGGCGCGCCCCGCGTGCCTCGAACAGGGCGCCGAGCGCGGTCTGGAACGGAGCGGGCGCGGTGTCGCTCACTGGCTCAGGCTCCGGAAGCGCCGGACGCGCGATCTTCGGCGTGGCGCGCGAGAATGCGGCGGACGGCCTCGATCATCTCACCTTCGTCGACCATCTCCTGGCCGGCGCGGGCCTCGCGCCATTCGGCGTTGTCCTCGATGGTTTCGGCGATGCGCTTGCCTTCGATCAGATCCTTGATCTGAACCTTTCCGGCCGCCTTTTCGTCGCCGCCCTGGATGATCACGACGGGCGCGTTGCGGCGGTCGGCATATTGCAGCTGCTTGCCGAACTGTTTGGGGTTGCCCTGGAAGACCTCGACCGGCACCGGCGGCTTCGACGGATCGTCGTTGAGCGCGTCGCGCAGCTTCGTCGCCATGGCCTGATAGTCGGCCATGCGGTCGCGGTCCATCACCGTGACGACCACCGGGCCGGGGCGTTCCGACACGTCGAGACGGCCGAGATTCTTCAGCGCCGTCTGCAGCCGCGAGACGCCGATGGAAAAGCCGGTCGCCGGCACCGGCTGGCTCATGAAGCGCGAGACGAGACCGTCATAGCGCCCCCCGCCGCCGACCGAGCCGAACTGCACCTTCTGGCCCTTGTCGTTGACAACGTCGAACAGGAGCTCGGCCTCGAAGACCGGGCCGGTGTAATATTCGAGACCGCGGACGACGGAGGGGTCGATCAGAATTCGCCGCGAGCCGTAGCCGGCGGCTTCGGTAAGCTCCACAATCTGCATCAGCTCTTCAGCGCCTTGCTTGCCAACTTGATTTCGAGCAGTGGCATGGAAGTAACGTGCCGCAGCGACGTTATCGTAGAAACGGCCCTCACCGTCTTTGCGCATGTCATCAAGCGGACGATGTTTCGCAGAATTTTCTTCAGCAAGGTCAAAGGCCTGAATAGTGGAGGCGAGAACAAACGTCTGCTCGTCCACGGGCAACCCCGCCCCCGGGGTAAAGTCGCCGCTTTCGTCCTTGCGCCCCTCGCCCAAGAGTAGCCGCACACCCTCGGGCCCGAACTTGTCGAGCTTGTCGATCGCCCTGAGCACCGTGAGCCGTCGCCCGGCATTCTCCTCGCCCCCGAGACCGATCGCCTCCATGACGCCGTCGAGCACCTTGCGGTTGTTCACCCGGATCACATACTGGCCGCGCTTGATCCCCAGTGCCTCCATCGTGTCGGCCATCATCATCGCCATTTCGGCGTCGGCCGAGACGTTCGGCGCGCCGACGATGTCGGCGTCGAACTGCATGAACTGGCGGAAGCGGCCCGGCCCCGGCTTCTCGTTGCGGAAGACATGCCCCGCCCGGTAGCTGCGATAGGGCTTCGGCAGGGTCTCGTAATTTTCCGCGACATGGCGGGCGAGCGGCGCGGTGAGGTCGTAGCGCAAGCTCATCCACTGCTCGTCATCGTCCTGCAGCGAGAACACGCCGGCGTTCGGCCGGTCGGCATCGGGCAGGAATTTGCCGAGCGCGTCGGTATATTCGAACGCCGGGGTCTCGACCGGCTCGAAACCATACGTCTCGTAGACCCGCCGAATGGTGGCGAGCATGTCCGCCTCGGCGCGCAGATCGTCGGCGGTCCGATCGACAAAGCCGCGCGGCACCCGCGCCTGGACCCTCGTCGGTTTCTTCTTCTTTTCAGCCATGATGACGCAGCGATCCGGATGGGTTCGATGGATACCGGAAAATCCCCGGTACTAGCGGGCGTTCCCGTAACCCGTGCGGCCAATTTCGGCAAGGCGATGGGTTGGGTGGAGGGCGGGGCGACGCGTTGCAGAACGAAGCGCCGTCTCGCCCCTTGTGGGAGAGAAAGCCTTTTCGTGGAATTGTGCCGAGCGCAGCGAGGCTACAAACCACAGAAAAGGCAAGAGCGGGGTGTCACCGAGCCAACCACCGCCGCGATGGCGGACAAGCCGCTTAACACCCACCCATCCTTCACCGTCGACGATGAGGGCGCCGGCCTCTGAGCTTCGTCATCCCGGCCCTGAGCCGGGACCCATGCCACGACATTTATCCTCATCCTGTCCGGCGACGGATTGGCGGTTCGGGCGGCTTGGCATGGATCCCGGCTCAAGGCCGGGATGACGACCGCGTTGAACGGTTTCGCCAATCTCCGAGGCGGAGGATGATGCGCGGCATATCGGCTCGGCGCCTTCCCTCCCACCCCCTTCGACGGGCTCAGGAGGGCAAGGAGAAGCCCTGGCCTCAGCGGTTTCGGCATCTTGATGCCCCGAGCCGGGCAAAGAACGACAGCGCGAGCCCCCGACATCCGCCTCTCTCACCAAACTTATCCCCGCCCTTCGGCGGTCCCGTAGCATCGGGACGGTCGGTGGCGAGGGATGGGCATGGAAAGACAGGAGGCCAGCAAGGACAGTGCGGCGACGAGCCTGCCGCTCGCAAGCTTGCGAGCCCAGATCGCTGACCTGCGCGTCACCGTCGCGGCGCTGCGGCTGAAATCGCTGGCCTTCAAGGCCGGCTTCCGTCCCGAGCAAGAGCGCCATCCGAAGGGCCGCGGACGCGTCTCCGGCCGCTGGCGGCGCGAAGCCACCCGCAAGCCTTTGGAAGTCGATATCCCCGGCCCCCAGAAGAAACCGGCGGCCGATGGATCGCCGAAGACGCCGCCGAAAAGCCCGCGACTGAAACTGCCGAAGCCCGGCATCGGCCACAATGGCGGCCCGCCGCTGGAGGACCCGCCGACGATTCCCAGGCAGGAACCGCCAACGCGGCGGCTCCGCCATATCGTGGTGAAGGCTGTGGTTCGCTTCGCCGCGCGCGCCTTGAGCCGCGGAGCAGCGGGTCCGATAGGGGTATTGCTGACGGCGATCGAGGTCGCACGGTGGATGCAAAGTTACTATTCTTGGATCGAGGCCTATTTCGCGGCGCCGAAAACCCTTGCAGAACTCCAGCGAGGCGCGGCTCAGGGTAAACGCGACGGGTATGATATCCACCATATAGTCGAGGAGGATGCGGCCCTGAAGGATGGTTTTCCGGACTCTATGGTCAACGGCCCGAGCAATCTCGTGCGGATCTCGCGGTTGAAGCATTGGGAGATATCGGCGTGGTATCAACGGATCAATCCGAAATTCGGCCAACAGTCTCCGCGCCAGTATCTTCGGGGCAAGAGCTGGGAGGAAAGGCTACAGTTTGGCATCGACGCGCTACGAAATGCGAAGGCTCTGAAATGACGATCGTCCCCCAACTTACCGAACTCACGGTCGACGAAATCGTCCGAGAGTACATCGCGATCGGCCTCGCCCAGGACAAGGCGATAGAAGCGGACGACACCAGCACGTTCAATCGGCTGGCGCGCCGCCAGTTCGCGTATGAGAAAGAACTGAAACGCCGCGAAGGCGATCAGCGACGGGCGCTGGTTCCGCTGCTCGAACATTCCAACGCGCAAATCCGGTTGAACGCGGCCCATGCGACGCTCGTTGTGGCACCGCTCCTGGCGCGCGAGACGCTGGAAGCCGTCGCGGAATGGGAGTCCGGCCCCCAGGCTCTCGATGCGGGAATGGCAATTCAGATGCTCGACGATGGACGGTTCGTTCCGGAGTAAGGCTCGCAATGCGCAATGGGAGCTGACAGACGCGATTTGTGGATCGGCCTCGCCAGGCTCTGGAACGAAGGGATTCTCAAGCCGTGAGACCGATCAATCTGACGACCGCGAGCGTCGCCGATCTCGTCGCCTATTTTGCCGAGCTGGGAGTGGCGGAGGACGAGGCGGAGTTGCGAGCCGCCCAAACGACGATCAACCGGCTGGTGCGGCGGCGATTTGCCGTGGAGAACGAATTGAAGGCGCGCGCCGGCGACCAGCGGCGCCAGCTCAGCCGCTATTTCAACCATCCGAATATTCAGGTGCAGCTGAACGCGGCGACCGCGACGCTCGCATTGTTTCCGGCGGAGGCGCGGCGCAAGATCGAGGAGATCGCGAGTTGGAAGGTCGGACCCTATGAGCTGGAGGCTGGCATGCGATTGGCCGCTTTGGACGACGGAACCTTCATCCCGCAGTAGCGATCCTACGTTCGCACCTGCCGCGCGAAGGCGGCGCGCTCGGCCGCGCAGGCGTCGCGAACGCAACAGCCCTCGACATGGTCGTTGACGAAGCCCATCGACTGCATGAAGGCATAGACCGTGGTCGGGCCGACGAAGCTGAAGCCGGCCTTCTTCAGAGCCTTGGACAGACGCGTCGAAGCCAGCGTCACCGGGTTGGCGGCAAGCCAGGCGCCGGTCAGTGCGCCCGGCCGTTCGTCGGAACCGGGTTCATGCGCCCACAGGAAGGCCGCGAGCGAGCCGTGTTCGGCGCGGATCGCGGCAGCCCGCTGGGCGTTGTTGATCGCCGAGACGATCTTGCCGCGATGCCGGATGATGCGGGCATCGAGAACCAGGCGTTCGACGTCGGTCTCGGTCATTGCCGCGACCCGGTCGATGGAAAAGCCGTGAAAGACCTCGCGAAAGGCATCGCGCTTTCTGAGGATGGTCAGCCAGGAGAGCCCCGCCTGAAACCCTTCCAGGCAAAGCTTTTCGTAAAGCCGGTCGTCGTCGGCCGAGGGGCGGCCCCATTCGCGGTCGTGATAGGCGCGATAGGCCGGGTCGCCGCCGTGCCAGGCGCAGCGCAAGAGGCCATCCTCGCCGCGGATCAGGCCGGCGGGAACGGGTGCGTCGAGGGCGGACGGCTGCGAAACGGTGGCGTTCATCGGGGCAGTCATCGCAGCCCTCATTGTGGGGGGCAAGTACGCTCTTGTGCGCTCCTGCCAACCTACGGCGATAAGGAAGCATTAACCCTACCGCGATCTTGCTGAGCGTCCGCATTCGATCCGTCCGCGAATTTACGGTTTTCTCGTTCTTTCCCGCCAGTCTGGGCATCAAGGGGCCTCGTGCCCCGCGACCGATCAACGGAACGAGTCCCATGAAGCGAACGAAAGCCTGCTTGATTCTCGCGGCCTTGGTGGGGGCGTTGGCGGCCCCTTCGACCACCCTGGCCCATGACAGCTATCACGATCTGGCCGCCGTGCCGCTGCCGCCGCATCTCAGCGCCGAGCGGGTGTTGCAGCTAACGCCGGGCAGCGGCGTCGTACCGGGCTATTATGGCGCCGCCGTGCGACGCCCGGACGTCGCCCGCTCCGGCGTCATTCTTGCGACGACGCCGGTGCTGATCGAACAGCCGGTGCGGATACCTACCGTCTACGCCGCGCCGGGGGCGGTCGCCGCTCCGCAGGGAGTGGTTCTAGCGCACGCCCAAGGTCGACCCGTGGCGCCGCAGCGCGCGCTCGACCCCGTGTATTTGCCGCAGGACGTCGCCTATGGCGGCAAGGAGGCGCCCGGCACGATCGTCATCGATACAAAATCGAAATTTCTCTATCACGTCGGCAAGAACGGCAAGGCCCGCCGCTACGGCGTCGGCGTCGGCAAGCAGGGCTTTAGCTGGCGCGGCACCGAAAAGATCAGCCGCAGGGCCGAATGGCCGAGTTGGACGCCGCCGAAGGAAATGATCACCCGCGAACGCAAGAAGGGCCGCATCCTGCCGGCGCGCATGGAAGGCGGCGAGGCCAATCCGCTCGGCGCCCGCGCGCTCTATCTCGGCTCGACGCTTTACCGCATCCACGGCACCAACCAGCCCTGGACGATCGGCAAGGCCGTCTCCTCCGGCTGCATCCGCATGCGCAACCAGGACGTAGTGGAGCTCTACAGCAAGGTAAAGGTCGGCACCAAGGTCATCGTCCGCTGACCGGACGGCCGGCGCGCAGGCACGGATCCGTGTAGCGCTCTTTCCGAAACAGCACCGAATAACATAACGTAGCGGCAGGGATCCGCTTGGGACGCGGCATCCGCGCTGGAAGAGGGAACGCAAGCAATGAACAAATGGACGCAATGGGCGGCAGCCGGCCTGGGAGCGGCCTTGGCGCTGGTGCTGACCGTCGAGGCCGGCGCACAGGAAACCCGGCGCTACGATTACGCCACCAACTCCTGGGTGACGGCAAGCGCTGCCACGCCCCAGGGCCGGCGACTTTCCCAGCGCCGCCCGGCGGCCAAGTTCGAGCGGACGCAAGTGCGCATCGAAACCAAGGAAAAGCCCGGCACGGTGATCGTCGATTCGAGCAAGAAGTATCTGTATTTCGTCGAGGGCAACGGCATGGCGACCCGCTACGGCGTCGGCGTCGGCAAGGAAGGCTTCGGCTGGTCCGGCCGCATGAGCGTTGGCCGCAAGGCGGAATGGCCGGGCTGGACACCGCCCGCCACGATGATCGCGCGTGAGCGCAAGAAGGGGCGCATCCTGCCTGCCTACATGAAGGGCGGCCCGGCCAATCCGCTCGGCGCGCGGGCTCTGTATCTTTATCGCGGCGGCCGCGATTCGCTATTCCGCATCCATGGCACCAACCAGCCGTGGACCATCGGCCAGAACATGTCGTCGGGCTGTATCCGGATGATGAACGAGGATGTCGAACACCTCTACAGCCGGGTGCCGAGCGGCTCCAAGGTGGTCGTCATCGGCCCTCGCGGCGAGGGATCGAAGGGCGTTTATGCCGAGCGCGGCGCGGTCAAGACCGACGTCCTCTCGGCGCTGTTCGGCGGCTGATCGCCGGACCCGATCCCGGTCGGAATATCTCGGCCCGCCGGCGACGGCGGGCCGTTTCGCGTTCGGCGACAACGTTTCTTATTCAGCGGCCTGCAGAGCGGGCTCGACGCGTGGCTCGACGCCGGCAAGGCTGACCGGTTTCTCGCCGCCGAACGCCCAGTCCAGCAGTTCGACCGTGTGCAGGATCGGGATTGGCGTCGCTGATCCGATCTGCGTCATGCAACCGATATTGCCGGTCGCGATCGCTTGCGGTGCGAGACTCTCGATGTTCTTCACCTTGCGGTCGCGCAACGTGGCGGCGATCTCCGGCTGCAGGATGTTGTAGGTGCCGGCCGAGCCACAGCACAGGTGCCCTTCCGGGACATCGCGAACCGTGAAGCCGGCTTGGGCGAGCAGCACCTTGGGCGCCTGGGTGATCTTCTGGCCATGCTGCATCGAGCAGGCCGAGTGGTAGGCGACGACGAGGTCGGTCGCGTTCACCGGCAGCGGCAATGCGAGGTCCGACAGAAATTCGGTGACGTCCTTGGCCAGCGCCGAGACCTTCGCGGCCTTTTCGGCATAGGCGGGGTCGAGTCGCAGCATGTGGCCGTAATCCTTGATCGTCGTGCCGCAACCGGACGCCGTGATCAGCACCGCGTCGAGCCCGTCTTCCTCCGCGGTGCGCGTCCAGACATCGACATTGCGACGGGCGAAGCCGAGCGCTTCGTCCTCCTGGCCCATGTGATGGACGAGGGCGCCGCAACAACCCTCCCCCTTCGGCACCACGACCTCGACGCCGAACCGGTTGAGCAGCCGCACCGTCGCCTCGTTGATCTTCGGGTCGAGCACCGACTGAGCGCAGCCGGTGAGCAGCGCGACGCGTTTTTGCCGGGGTCCCTCGGCGGTGTGGACGGCCGGATCGTTGATCGCCGCTTTCGCCGGCACGCTGGATGGCGCGAGCCTGAGCATCGCGGCGAAGGGTTTTAGCGGCTTGATCGCGGCAAAGACCGGCGCGAGCGGGCGGCCGAGCCGCGCCATCGTCAGGCTGGCGCGGAAGCGCGCCGGATAGGGCAGCGTCATCGCCAGGACGCGGCGGATCATCCGGTCCATGAACGGCCGGCGATAGGTCTTGGCGATATGCACGCGGGCATGATCGACCAGATGCATGTAGTTCACATCGGCCGGGCAGGTGGTCATGCAGGCAAGGCAGGACAGGCACCGGTCGATATGGGTGACGGTCTTTGCGTCCGCCGGCCGGTCGTTCTCCAGCATCTCCTTGATCAGGTAGATGCGGCCGCGCGGGCTATCGAGCTCGTTGCCGAGCGTGACATAGGTCGGGCAGGTCGCGGTGCAGAAGCCGCAATGCACGCATTTGCGAATGATCTGTTCGGAATGCGCGACGTCGGGATTGTCGAGCTGGGCGGGTGTGAAGGTGGTTTGCATGGTTATCCCATCTTGCCCGGATTGAGCACGCCCATCGGGTCGAACTGCTCCTTCAGCCGGCGCGACAGCGCGGCGAGCGGACCGGGCTGCGGCTGGAACACCTCTGTCGCGGTCCTGACGCTGTCGGATGCGCGCACCAGCGTCGCGTGACCGCCACCAAAGCGGGCGATTGTCTCGCGCACCAGCGCCGCTGCGGGCTCGCCCTCCAAGCGCATCCAGACGAGACCGCCCTGCCAGTCGTAATAGGCGTCGATGCCAGTTTGCATCCGTAGGCTCATGACGATCTCATGGCCGCGCGTCGGCATGACCGACAGGCGCCAGACCGGCTTGGTCGTGCCGTCGACGAAGGGCCGCACGTCCCGGACGTCGCGCCAGACCGCGCGGGATGCCTCGGCCTCGAGCGTCTCCAACGGCGCCACCTTGGCAAGCGCCGCGCCGAGATAGGCGGCGCGCGCCTTGACCGAAGGGCCGAAGCCCTCGAGCCGGATCAGCGTCGCCGCGTCCTTGCCGAGCGCCCCGCCCGCGACGCGCCCCGCCACATAGGCCGGCAGATGCGCGGCCCCCGATGCCTCGGCGGAGGAGCCCATCGCCGCCGCCATCGCTCCGGCCGCCGCGTCGTCGTCGAGACCGCGCAGCATCAGCGTCGTCTCTGTCTCGGTTTTCGGCAGCACCTTGATCGTCACGTCGGTCAGCACCGCGAGCGTGCCGTAGGAGCCCGTCAGCCCCTTGGACAGATCGTAGCCGGTGACGTTCTTGACCACCCGGCCGCCGGACTTGAACATTTCGGCGCGACCGGAGACCGCGTGAACGCCAAGGATGTGGTCCCGCGCCGCGCCCTGTTTCAGGCGGCGGGGACCGGCAAGATTGCAGGCAATGACGCCGCCGATCGTCCCCTGCCCCGGCTCCAACCCGTGCAGCGGGCCGTAGTCCATCGGCTCGAATTCGAGGCGCTGGTTGTTGTCGTCGAGCAGGCGCTCGATCTCGGCCAGCGGCGTGCCGGCCCTGGCCGACAGCACCAGTTCCTCGGGCTCGTACAAGGTGACGCCGGTCATCCTGGCCAGCGACAGCGTGCGCGCCGCCTGCACGGGACGGCCGAGGCCGCGCTTGGAGCCGGTACCCTCGACGACGAGAGGCGCTTCGGCCGACACCGCCGCGGCGACGATGTCGCGGAGATCGCCGGGCGTTTCGGGGCGCAGAACCCGCTCGTCGGATTGGGAGGCGGATTTCATCTTGCTCATCGGATCGAGGTCCGGGCGTAGAGATCGCCAACGGCGCAGGAAAAGCCGAACTCGGGCAGTTCGATACGATCGTCGGGCGAGCGGAAGATGCGGCCGCGCCAGTCGTCGGACCGAGACCAGACTTCGACGGCCATGTCCGTCTGCGAGAGGATCAGGATGTGCAGACAGTCAGGATGGTCGGCATAGCGCAGGCGCTTCGTGTGGATGTATTCATGTGTATTGGAATCCGACAAGACTTCTGCCACCAAGTGAAAGCGCTCGGCGAAATAGGGGTTGGCGCCGATGTCGTCGATCACCGCTACGTCGGCCTGTGGGCGAAAATTGGGATGCCCCTCGACCGCCAGGCCAATTTCACGGATGGCGAAAAGCTTCGAGCCCTTCGCCTCAAGAGCATCGTTGAGCCGCCGCTCGAGGTTTTGCCCGATCACCTGATGCTTCAAACTCGGCGGATGCATCATCTGGATCGGCTCCCCATCGATCAACTCCCATCGTTCGTCCTCCGAACGTGCCTCCAGAAATCTGAGGAAGCGCGCCTCTTCCATCGGCGGGTCGTCTTTCAGCGACGGCAGCATTTCGATCGCGCCCATGATCAGAACCTCGGCAGGTCGGGGAAAGCGACCTGCCCCTTGTGAACATGCATGCGGCCGAGTTCGGCGCAGCGGTGAAGAACGGGGAACATCTTGCCCGGGTTGAGCAGGTGCTTGTTGTCGAAGGCGCATTTGACCCGCTGCTGGTGCTTCAGATCGTCCTCGGAGAACATCTCCGGCATCAGATCGCGCTTTTCGACCCCGACCCCATGCTCACCGGTCAAGACGCCGCCGACTTCCACACAGAGCCGCAAGATGTCGTTGCCGAATTCCTCGGCCCGGTGCAGTTCGCCCTCCTTGTTGGCGTCGTAGAGGATTAGCGGATGGAGGTTACCGTCGCCGGCGTGGAAGACGTTGGCGACACGCAGATCGTATTTTTCCGACAGCGCCTTCATGCCGGCGAGCACCCTCGGCAGCTGCTTGCGGGGGATGGTGCCGTCCATGCAGTAATAATCCGGCGAAATCCGCCCGACCGCCGGGAAGGCCGCCTTGCGCCCGGCCCAGAAGGCCGTGCGTTCTTCTTCCGACTGCGAGACCTTGGCGGTGACCGCACCATTGGCCTTGGCGATCGCCTCGACCTCGACAAGCAGATGGTCGACCTCGGCGGCGGGACCGTCGAGCTCGACGATCAAGAGCGCCTCGACATCGCGCGGGTAGCCGGCATGAACGAAGTCTTCCGCCGCATTGATGGCGAGGCGGTCCATCATCTCCATGCCACCGGGGATGATGCCCTTGGCGATGATCGCGGCAACGCATTCGCCGGCCTGTTCGGAGGTCGGGAAGCCCAGCAGCACGGCACGCGCCGTCTCCGGGCTTTGCAGGATGCGCACGGTCACCTCGGTGACGACGCCGAGCAGGCCTTCCGAGCCGGTCATCAGGCCGAGCAGATCGTAGCCTTCAGCGTCGAGATGCTTGCCGCCGAGGCGCATCACTTCGCCCTCGATGGTGACCAGTTCCACCCCGATCACGTTGTTAGCCGTCAGCCCGTATTTGAGGCAGTGGACGCCGCCGGAGTTCTCCGCGACGTTGCCACCGATCGAACAGGCGATCTGCGAGGACGGATCGGGCGCGTAGTAAAAGCCCTGGCCCTCCACGGCCTTGGTGATGCCGAGATTGGTCACGCCCGGCTGCACGACCGCGCAGCGATTGTCGTAGTCGACCTCGAGGATACGGTTGAATTTCGACAGGACCAGCAGGACGCCGTCCTCGAGCGGCAGCGCGCCGCCGGAGAGCGACGTGCCGGAGCCGCGCGGCACCACCGGGATATCCTCGGCGTGACAATATTTCAGGACCCTGGCGACCTGATCGACCGTCTCCGGCAGCACCACGACCAGCGGCATCTGACGATAGGCGGTCAACCCGTCGCTTTCGAAAACGCGCATCTCGTTCGCGGCATCGACGACGCCTTCGCCGGGCACGATCGCCCTGAGCGACGTAACGATCGCGGCGCGGCGATCGAGGATCGCCTGGCTCGGCTTCGGCATCATGACCGACATGGACGGAACTCCCTAAACTGCGGCCCGAAGGTAAGCCCGCGGCGGCGCCTCGTCCACCGCGGCAGCCTTCCTGTCCCTCGTTCTCAATGATCAGCGGCGGAACGGTTCATATGCCGCTTGCGGATGCGGCGCACGACGAGCCAGACGCCGAGCAGCGCGACCGGCACGAAGGCGGCGATTAACACCGGCTGGGCGATCGGGAAACCTTCGTATTCCAGACCCTTGGCAACATAAGCGAAGAGGCCGACCACGTAATAGCCGATCGCTGCGACCGACAGGCCCTCGACCGTCTGCTGCAGGCGCAGCTGCAGCTGCGCGCGGTTGTCCATCGAGCGCAGGAGATCGCGATTCTGGTGCTCCAGTTCGACGTCGATGCGGGTGCGCAGGAGGTTGGCCGCCCGCGCCAGCTTTTTCGACAGCGTCGCCTGGCGCTCCTCAAGCGAACGGCAGGTACGCATCGCCGGCGCCATGCGTCGTTTGAGAAACGCCGACCAGCTTTCCTGTCCCGGGATCGGCTGTTCCACCAATGCGTTGAGCCTTTCGCGGACGATTTCGTCATAGGCCCGGCTCGCCCCGAATCGGTAGAGAACCGAGGCTGACGACGCTTCGACCTCGGCCGCGGCGAGAGTGATCTCCTGAAGCAGCGAGCGGCTGTCCTCGCCGCCCTCCCGCATCTCCTCGGTGATGCCGGCGAGCCGCGCCTCCAGCTGCGTGACCACCGGGCCGATGGATTGCGCCAGCGGCAGGCCAAGCAGCGCCAAGGTGCGGTAGATCTCGATTTCCACCAGCCGCATGGCGAGCGCGCCGGCACGTGCGGGCGGCAGGCCGTCGTCGAGCACCAGGATGCGGGTCAGTCCATCGCCGTCCTGACGAAAGTCGGTCGCGGCATGGGCCAGCCCGCCATCCATGATGGAATAGCAAAAGCTCGCCTTGTCGAAGCCGGCGAGCGAGGCCTCGCCGGCCTCGTCATGGGGTCGGATTTCCAGGCGAACGCCGGCGATGAAGGGACCGGGCGCGCGAAACTCGGCGCCGAAGGGATGCCCCTCGAACGGATCTCCGAAGCGCGCGGGCGGCGGCCCTTCCCAGGAATAGGTCGAAAACTCGGTGTGACGCTCCCAACGCAGCCGGCCCTTGCCGAAGTCGAAGGAGTGGGTTCGGGCACCGGAGGCGGGCGGCGCCACGCCTCGGCGCGTCGACATTTCGGAGAGGATCGCGATGTCGCGTTCGCCTTGATCTTCCATCATGAAAGCCAGAACGATCAGCGCGCCGGGCGTCTCGATCAGCGGGAACGGGCGCGCGTGCAGTTCACCGAGTACCGCCGCGCGGCGCGGATCAGGCTCGAACGTCTCGAAGGCGCTTTGCTTGAATGTCGTATTAGCCATCATCCCTTGCGCCTTTCGTGTCGCGAGCGTGCTAGCCGAAACGAGAGATGAACGGAAGCCGCCGAGCGCGGGAAGATATTGCAGCGCAGACGAAACGAGCCCAAAAGGAGCGGAATGGGCGTCGAGGCGCCGGGAGCTTGGCAGGCGGCTCATACGCCGCGGAAAATCATCTGGGAGAGGGCATGGCCGACATCGACCATACAACCAATCGCAACGAAGAGCGGTCCACCACGCCCGAGGTCGCGCTCTTCGTCACCTGCCTGGTCGATTTGTTCCGGCCGAGCGTCGGCTTCGCGGCGATCAAGCTGATCGAGGATTCCGGCTGCCGGGTGAGCGTACCGACGGCGCAGACTTGCTGCGGCCAGCCCGCTTATAATTCCGGCGACCGGGCCGATACGCGCGCGATCGCCGAGCAGGTGATCGCGACGTTCGAGGGCTTCGACTATGTCGTCGCGCCGTCCGGCTCCTGTTCGGCGATGCTGAAGAAGCACTATCCCGAACTCTTCGCCGGCGATGCGAAATGGGAAGCGCGGGCGGCGGCGTTTTCCGACAAGGTCCACGAGCTCGTCAGCTTCCTCGCCGACGTCCGCGGCGTCACCGCCGTCGAAGCCAAGGTCCAGGGCACGGCGACCTATCACGATTCCTGTTCGGGCCTACGCGAACTCGGCGTCAAGGCGCAGCCGCGAAAGCTGCTCGAATCGATCGAGGGGCTCCAACTGACCGAACTGAAGGAAGCCGAGGTCTGCTGCGGCTTCGGCGGGACCTTCTGCGTGAAATACCCCGACATCTCCAACGCCATCGTCACCAAGAAGGCCAAGCATGTCGCCGCCAGCGGCGCCGACATGCTGCTGGCCGGCGATCTCGGCTGCCTGATGAACATGGACGGCAAACTGAAGCGCGAAGGCATCGCCGTGGAAGTGCGCCATGTGGCCGAGGTACTGGCCGGCATGACCGACACGCCGCCGATCGGCGGCAAGCTGTGACACGGATCGTCAACGGCGAAGCCCGCCTGCCCCTTTCCAAATGTCCCGCCGAATGCCCCTATACGATCGAGCAATCGCGCGATCACGACTGGATGTCCGAGTAACCGATGCAGATCACCTCCCAGACCTTCAAGGCCAATTCCGTCAAGGCGCTCGCCGATGTCGAGCTGCAGCGCGCCCTCGGCAATGTCGAGCGCGGCTTCATTGCCAAGCGACAAAAGGCCGTCGACGCTCTTCCCGAGTTTGACGCGCTGCGCGACAAAGCGCGCGAGATCAAGAACCACACGCTGAAGCACCTCGATCTCTACATCGAGGCCTATGTGGCGAAGGTCGAGGCATCCGGCGGCATTGTGCATTTCGCCGAGGATTCCGAGCACGCCCGGCGGATCTTCCTCGACATCGCCAAGCGGCGGAAGGCGAAGACCGTCACCAAGGGCAAGACGATGATCTCCGAGGAGATCGGCCTGAACGAGTTTCTCGAAGCCAATGGCATCACTCCGGTCGAGACCGATCTCGGCGAATACATCATCCAGCTTCGCGGCGAGCATCCGAGCCACATCATCGCCCCCGCGGTTCACGTCAACCGCGACCAGGTCGAGGCGGATTTTCGCCGCGTCCATGTCGATCTGGACCCGAAACGCGACCTGACCGCGCCTGAGACGCTGCTCGGCGAAGCCCGGCAGATCCTGCGCCAGAAATACGGCGAGGCCGACGTCGGCGTCACCGGCGCGAACTTCCTGATCGCCGAAACCGGTTCCTCGGTGATCGTCACCAACGAGGGCAATGGCGACCTCACCCAGCTTCTGGGCAAATGCCACGTGGTGCTCGCCTCGATCGAGAAGCTGGTGCCGACGCTGGAAGACACCGCCCAGATTCTGCGCGTTCTCGCCCGCTCCGCCACCGGCCAAGACATGAGCGTCTACACCACCTTGTCGACCGGGCCGAAGCGGGCGGAAGACCCGGACGGGCCGGAGGAATACCACGTCATCCTGCTCGACAACGGCCGCTCCAACATGCTCGGCACCGAGTTCGAGGAGATGCTACGCTGCATTCGCTGCGGCGCCTGCATGAACCACTGCCCGGTCTATCACGCCGTCGGCGGCCACTCCTATGGCTGGGTCTATCCCGGCCCGATGGGCGCCGTGCTCACCCCGTCGCTGATCGGCGTCGACAAGGCCGGGCATCTGCCAAATGCCTCGACCTTCTGCGGCCGCTGCGAGAGCGTCTGCCCGATGCGGATTCCGCTGCCGAAGATGATGCGGCACTGGCGCGAGAAGGAATTCGAGAGCCATCTGCAGCCGACCACTCAGCGCGCCGGCCTTGGCGCCTGGGCGTTTTTGGCGCGGCGGCCGAAGCTCTACCGCGCCGCCGTCTCCGTCGCGATGCCGATGCTCAAAGCCCTCGGCGGCAAAAAGCGCCGCTTTACGTCGCTGCCGCTGGCCGGCGGCTGGACCAAATGGCGCGACCTTCCTGCTCCGGAGGGCCGCACCTTCATGCAGGAATACGCGCAACGAACGGGCGGAACGGAGGCAAACCGATGAGCGGCTCGACACGCGACGCGGTGCTCGGCCGCATCCGCCGGTCCAACGGCGCCCGGCCCGGCGACCCGGAGCGCCAACGCATCGTCGAGGAGCGGCTTGCCGGCGCGCCGAAAGGCATCGTGCCGCAGCGCGGGCAGTTGCCGCATGCGGATCAGGTGTCGCTGTTCGTCAAGATGGCCGAGAAGGCTGACGCCACGACGGCGCGGATCGCCAGCTATGGCGATCTGCCCGCCGAAGTCTCGCGCTGGCTGCGCGACAACAATTTTCCCGCAGATCTACGTCTCGCCGAGGATCCGCGCCTCGCCGGCGCCGATTTCGGCGCCACCGCGCTGACCCTGCGACGCGGCGCATCGGACGGCAACGACCTTAACGCCCTCTCCCATGCCGAAAGCGGCATCGCCGAGACCGGCACGCTGGTGCTCGTCTCCGGCGCGGAGAACCCGACCAGCCTCAACTTCCTGCCCGAGAACCACATCGTCGTCGTCAAGGCCGAGGACATCGCCGGCGACATGGAGGCGACCTTTCCCTCGGTCAGGCAGCGCTACGGCAAGGGCGAGATGCCGCGCTCGCTGAACTTCGTCACCGGGCCGTCGCGCTCCGGCGACATCGAGCAGACGCTGCTGCTCGGCGCGCATGGCCCGCGGGCACTGCACATCGTCGTGGTGGGGTGACGGAACAGCGGCCGGCGATCAAACGAAGCGATTCCGGCCGACATTTTCTCAGGCGAGATAAGGCCCGGTCGGAAATTCGACGCCGTCGAAAATCTCCGCCAGCGGCAGTTCGATGCCGAGCACCGGGACCAAAGCGGCCGTCTCCATTCCGGCGAGACGGCTCTCGATCCATTCGCCGTCTTCGTTTCGCTCGAAAACGAACACCTCCGGCCGGTTCGGCTCGACATAGAGGATCGTGCGGAGCGAGGCGACAGCCTTGTACTCTGTGAGCTTGCCGGCCGTGTCAAAATCCCGCGTCGTCGGCGAAAACACTTCGACGACCAGCACCGGGTCACTGGCAATGAGCCCGTCGGGATCACGAGGACCGCAATCAACGCCGGCGTCGGGGCGGCGTATCTGCCCCGGCAGCGTCTCGATGCACAGGTCGGCCGTAAAGGGTCGGCACGATTTTCCGCGTTGTCTCTGCCGGAGTTCCGCCAAGATATTCAGAACAATGTCATCATGCCGGATCGTAGCACCCGACATCAATTCGACCGGAAAACCGCCGACGAGCTCGAAACGCCCCGGCCGGCCCAACTGCCAGGCGAGAAATTCCTCCACCGACCAGTGACGCGCTGCCGCCTGGCTCATCGTTTCGATGTCTCCCGGGATCGTCGATCTAGGCGGGAAATGTATCACGAAACAAGCTTGCCGCCATAGAACGGGCAAAGCGCCCTGCCCGCATCGCACAGCGATATCGGTCGGCCCCGCCAAGTCGCACGACCGTCTTGGGCCGGAGTCCACCTCTGGACAAAGGCCCCGAAAGCAGGATTTGTGGCGCGGAAATCCATTCCCCGGAGTTTCTGGCCATGCCCGTCGATCCCACCGTCCTCGCCGCCTTCGTCCTCGCCTCGGCGATCCTTGTGGTCATTCCCGGCCCGACCATCGTCATGGTCGTCGGCCAAGCGCTTGCCCATGGCCGGCGCACGGCGCTCGCCAGCGTCGCCGGCGTCGGACTCGGCGATCTGATCGCGGCCAGCCTGTCGCTGGCCGGCGTCGGGGCGCTGCTCGCCACCTCGGCCGGCGCCTTCGCCGCGCTGAAATGGCTGGGCGCGGCCTATCTGATCACTATCGGCATCAGGATGTGGCGCTCCCCGGTGAGCTTTACCGCCGAAGCGGCGACTATCGTCGAGACGCGCCGACGCCTCGTCTTTCGCGACGCCTTCCTGGTCACCCTGTTCAACCCCAAGGGCATCGTGTTCTTCGTCGCCTTCGTGCCGCAGTTCATCGACCCGGCGAAGCCCTATGCGGCGCAGGCAATGGTCTTCATCGGCATATTCGTGCTGCTTGGCATTGTGAACGCGTATCTCTACGCGCTGCTGGCAACGACGGCCCGCGGCTTCATCCGGCGACCGCGCGTTCTACGGTCGGCGACGCGCACCGGCGCCGCCTGCCTCATCGGCGCGGGCGTTCTCTCCGCCTTCGCGCCCCGGCCGGCTTGAGAAAGGTCCGTCCGCAGATGCCGAGTCATGACTTCCGGAGCCCGCGGCTGTTTGTTGAGAGCGATTTGTCCGAAGGGCAGGCCGTGCCCGCAACGCCGGTGCAGGCGAACTATCTCCACAATGTCATGCGCCTCGGCGAAGGCGATACGGTGCTTGCCTTCAACAGCCGCGACGGCGAATGGCGCTGCGATCTCACCAAGCCGTCCAAGAAGAAGCTCGAACTTTTGCCGCGCGAACGGGTGCGCGACCAGACGCCGCCGGCGGGTCTGCATTATCTGTTCGCGCCGCTGAAGCACGCCCGCCTCGACTACACGGTGCAGAAGGCCGTCGAGATGGGCGCTGGCGTGTTACAGCCGGTAATGACGCAGCATGTGCAGGCCTCGCGGCTCAATATCGAGCGGATGCGAGCGAATGCCGTCGAGGCAGCGGAACAATGCGGCATCCTGTCGATCCCCGAATGCCGCGAGCCGGTGAAGTTCACCGACATGATCGCCGGTTGGGACCACGCCCGGAGTCTGGTCTTCTGCGACGAGCGCGAGGAGGCCGAGAGCCCGATCGATACGCTGCGGGCGATACCACAGGGGCCGCTGGCGCTGCTCATCGGCCCCGAGGGCGGCTTTTCGGCGAAGGAGCGCGCAACGCTCCAGACCGCCGAATTCGTCACCACGATCTCGCTCGGGCCGCGAATCCTGCGCGCCGACACAGCGGCGGTCGCCGCTCTGGCCGTGCTGCAGGCGAGCATCGGCGACTGGCGTGAGGGATGATGCCATCTGGAGCTGGCCGCCATTGAGCCACAGATGGCGACGCACAGGTCCGCCTCATTCCTCAGAGGATAGCTTCAATGCCCTTCTTCTGAGCCAGCGAGAGCAGCTTCAGGGAAGGACCACCAGGCCTCTTTTCCCCCTGTTCCCATTTGCTGACCACGGATTTGCTGACATTCAGCACCTGCGCAAAAACCGCCTGGCTCATCTGCGCGGTCTCTCGAATCCCTCGGATGTCGTCAGCCGCGAGTTCCTCGACTGTCGTCAGACAGGCGGCGTCAAAGCGCCTCTTGGTTTTTCGATCGACGGCGCCGACCTTGTAAAGTCCGGTGACAGCCTCGTGAGCGGAGCGAAGCGCATCACTCCGATAAGCCCGCTTGCTCTTTTCCATGGTCAATCTCTATCCATTCCTTGGTTTCGAGCAGGCGTTCGACTTGCTCGGGGGCGAGATCGGCAATGATCTTGGCAAGGTCCCGATAGGTCTCCAATTCCTCGCCGGTAAGGTTCGCTCTCGCGCTCTTTGCAAACAGGTGAACGAAAACGATACGGTCCCCATACTTGTGAACGATGATGGCGCGGTGGCCTCCCGTCCGGCCTCCTTCGCCCTGTGAAACTCTTTGCTTGACGAGGTGCGCTCCAAGATCGGCATCGATCTTTCCCGCCAAGATGCGGGCCACCGATTTCCCCAACTCGGCGTCTGCCACCCCCGCCTTCCGGGCACCGCGGTTAAATGTCTTCGTCTTGAAAACCCGCATTGTAGCCTCGCGATGAACTCGTGATCAAAAACATAGCGTTCTATCCGATTCCAAGGCGACCATTCAAAATGGGCCATTTGGTCGACTGCCCAACCAGCGCTAACCGCACCCCGAAATCTATATCACTTAGTCCTATATTTCAATCGCAATTTCCGAACCCAGGTCTAACTCGGTGCCGGAACCGCAAGCACTGGCCGCACCGTCAACCCGAATTATGTTGCGATCGGGCGAAAAACTGGGCACGTCCCCACCTGAACGATGAACTCGTCCGTGCGGGCGACTCCAGGCGAAGATTTTAGAGGGCTCCTGCATGGCGCGCGACACGACCGATCTGACGCCGGTCACCTCGGTCGAGGATTTGACCGCCTATCTGAAAGGCGGCGAAAAACCGGCGTCGCTCTTCCGGATCGGCACCGAGCACGAAAAGTTCGGCTATTATATCGACGACCTCTCGCCGGTGCCTTACGAGGGCGAGCGCGGCATCGGAAAGCTTCTGGAGAAGATGCAGGCGCTGTCCGGCTGGGAAGCGATCGTCGATGACGGCCGCATCATCGGCCTCTACGGCAGCGATGGCCAGGGCGCGATCTCGCTGGAGCCCGGCGGACAGTTCGAGCTGTCCGGCGCGCCGCTGGAGACCATCCACGCGACCTGTCAGGAATCCAACGGGCACCTGGCCCAGGTCCGCGCGGTCGCCAAGGATCTCGGCATCGGCTTTCTCGGTATCGGTTCCTCGCCGACATGGACGATCGACGAAACCCCGATCATGCCGAAATCGCGCTACGAGATCATGCGACGCTACATGCCGAAGGTCGGCACGCGCGGCCTCGACATGATGTTCCGCACGGCGACGATCCAGGTCAATCTCGACTTCGCGTCGGAAGCCGACATGCGCCGCAAGATGCAGATCGGCATGCGGCTGCAGCCGGTCGCCTCCGCGCTGTTCGCCCATTCGCCCTTCACCGAGGGCAAGCCCAATGGCCTGTGTTCCTGGCGCTCGGAGGTGTGGTCCGACGTCGACAACCAGCGCTCCGGCCTCCTGCCCTTCGTCTTCAAGGACGATTTCACCTACCGGGATTATGCCGAGTGGGCGCTCGACGTGCCGATGTATTTCGTCACCCGCGACGGCCGCTACACCGACGCGACCGACGTCACCTTCCGGCAATTCATGGACGGCGCCCTCAAGGGCCGGGTCAGCGACCCCGAGCCGCAGATGGGCGATTGGGTCAACCATCTGTCGACGCTGTTTCCGGACGTCCGCCTGAAGCGCTTCATCGAAATGCGCGGCGCCGACGGCGGTCCGTGGCGGCGGATCTGCGCCCTGCCCGCCTATTGGGTCGGCCTGCTCTATGACGAAGCGACGCTCGCCGCGGTCGAGGCGCTGACGCGCGACTGGAGCTTTGAAGAAGTGTCGGCCATGCGCGCAGAGGTCCCAAGGAGCGGCTTCCGCACACCGTTCAGGGACGGCACGGTGCTCGATCTCGCCCGCGAGACGCTGAAACTGTCGCGTCAGGGCCTCGTCGCCCGGCGTTGCCTGAACGAGGAAGGCAACGACGAGAGCCATTTTCTCGCGCCGCTCGAGGAAGTGGCCGCCCGTGGCACAACGTCGGGGGAAGAGCTGATCCGGCTTTACGAAGAGCAATGGGACCGTTCGATGGAACGTGTCTTCAAGCACCTCAGCTACTGAGCCGTCGGCGGCCGCGGTCGCACGAGACGCCGCCGGGTCCCGTTCGCGCGACGTTTTGCCGCTGATGGGAGAAGAACCGGTTGCTCCGCTTTGACAGGGAGCGCATGGTGTGCCCGGATGTGGACGGGCACGCTGCGATCGAGGTCACAATGACCGATTTCTTCGACTGGCTGACTGTAGGCGATTCCGGCCTTGGCGCCGATCGTCTGGCGGATGCTTTCAAGCTCAGCCATCGGGAGATGCGAGAGACGACCGAGGCGCTGGCCCCCGCCTTCACCCTGGCGCTGCAACGCGCGATGTTGGATCCCGCCGCCTGGACGGAGCTCTCGCACCGGTTCCTGCCGTTCATGGACGGCACCACCATGCCGGGACCGGAAACCGCCAGGAGCCCGGCTGCGAAGGATCTGGCCAACGCGCTGTTCGGCTCGCGCGACATTTCCAACGCGGTGGCGCGGAAGGTCTCGCTTGCCAGCGGAATCGCTCCGGACACGGTCGAGAAGCTGATGCGCAACCTCTCGATCATGACCATGCAGACCATGGTCAAGATGATGCTCGCCAATGTCGCGCGAAATCAGCCCGCGGGGCTGGCCGACGGCAATTATCCCGGGGCGATCGCGGAAATGATGCGGCGCGGCGCCAATGCGATGGAAGCCATGGGGCGCCCATCCGACAGTCCGCAGCGCCGGCAGCCGAGCTTCCCGGGCGCGGCCGGATCGGATTATCTCGCCGGTCTTTTCGCCGATGCGCTGAATGGCAAGCTGCCCCTCATGCCGCCGGTCGCCGAGGCAACCGAGCGCCCGCCTTCGGCAAGCCGGCGCACAAGCGACGACGCCCCGCCAGCGTCAGATTTCATCCCCTTCCAGCCCTTCGAGGCTATGATGGAAGGCTTCGCGCGCGGGCTGCAATCCGGCGACGGTGCCGCGACGGACGAACCCGAAAGTCAGGCGCCCGCTCCGGAGCCCGAAGCCACCGCCGCCAGTACCTTCGACGATCTGGCCCGCGCCGGCCAGAAAATGCAGGACGACTACGCCCGCCAGATGACCGAGCTGTTCCAGCGCTTCCAGGGTGGGCTCGGAAACGACAAGGACCACTGATCGTCCGCGCTCGGGCCGGGACGAGCGCCAGTATCGTGATGCGGCAACGGGGGACGGGCGCCATGCCCGTTTGCGAACCGCGCCTCGCGCCGAGCGGCGGCTGAATGCCTTGCCGCTTGCTTCGGGTCGTCGCGCCTCCATCTTCAAGCGCCGGTCCCGCATCCACCTCAAGGTCGCCTTTTGCTCCTCACCAAATTCCTGATCATCCTCCTGCTCATCGTCCTCAACGGCTTCTTCGCCATGTCGGAGATCGCCATCGTATCGGCACGCAAATCGCGGCTGGAACAGATGCGGAAGGAAGGGCGACGCGGCGCGGCCAGCGCCATCCGTCTGATGGAGGACCCGACGGGCTTCCTGTCGACCGTCCAGATCGGCATCACCCTCGTCGGCATCTTCGCCGGCGCTTACGGCGGATCGGTTTTCGCCGCGCCGTTGGCCGAAATGATACGGGACTGGCCGGTGGTCGGCCCCTATGCGGGCACCGTCGCCTTCGTCCTTGTCGTCGTCGTCATCACCTATCTGTCGCTAATTGTCGGCGAGCTGGCGCCCAAGCGCTTCGCGCTGAGCCGTGCCGAGGCGATCGCCGTCAAGGTCGCGCCGGTGATGGCGCTGATCGCAAAGGCCGGGGCACCACTGGTCTGGTTGCTGCGGGTCTCGACCAACGCGGTGATCCTGCTGCTGGGCGGCGATCGCGAGGAGGGCGACGGCGTTACTGAAGAAGACGTCCGGGCGATGATCGCCGAGGGGACACAGACCGGCGTGTTCAAGCCGAAGGAACGGGAGATGCTGGAAGGCGTCATCCGAATCGCCGATCGCACCGTTCGCTCGATCATGGTGCCGCGTCCGGACACGACATGGCTCGACCGGCGGGACGACGCCGACACACTTTTCGACAAGATCCTGAAGTCCGGCCATTCGCGCTATCCGGTCATCGACACCGACACCGACACCGTCGTTGGCATCGTCCAGACCAAGGATCTGCTCGAACAACAGCGCCGCACTGGCACGATCGACCTAGCCGAGGCGATGCGCGAGCCGCTCTACGTCCATGAGACGATGCCGATCCTCAAACTGCTGGAGCGGTTTCGCACCGCCGCGATTCATATCGCGATCGTGCTCGACGAATACGGCTCCTTCGAGGGCGTTGCGACACCGACAGACATTCTGAAAGGCATCGCCGGAGCCTTGCCGGAAGGCGAGGATGACGATCCGCGCGTGATCTCGCGCGACGACGGCTCCTGGCTGATCGACGCGGCGATGCCGATCGACGCTGTTGGAAACGCCGTGCCCGGCCTACTCTTTCCCTCCGAGCGAGATTACGAGACCGCCGCCGGTTTCATCCTCAATCATCTGGGACATATTCCCGGTGTCGGCGAACGCTTCCGTTGGCAACGCTGGGACTTTGAAATCATGGATATGGACGGCCAGCGGATCGACAAGCTGCTCGTCACGGAGGCGCCGGCGGAACCCGCTGCGGGACCGGGAAGCGTTGCTCCGCGTGACGCGCGATACGACGGCTGACGTCGGGATTTTATCCGCCACAACGCGAACGACCGAATGTCTGGACCTTCGGTCGTTCGCTCCGATATCACGATGGGAACGCGGGGTTGAGGCCGCTTCGGTCGTCAGTAGCAGCGGGAGTTGCGACGGCGCGCCGCGGTGAGCGCCAACCGATAGGTCGGGTCCTGGCGCCAATCGCCGCGCAGGGCGTCGTCGATGTCGCCGCGGCGAATGCCGATGTCTTTCAGCATATAATCGGGCAACTCGGTCATGGCGCGCGCATGGCGGCGATTGGCCATGGTTTTGACCATCGCACGGGCCGCTACGAGCGAAAGACGGATCGCCTGGAGGGGATGGGCGAGCGGTGTGCCGAGCCGGGGCTTGCTGATGATCGTCATGGCTGTTGTCCTTTCATAGCCATCGGTTTCAGGAAAAAATGGGAGCGCCGACGCAACGCTGTTTGCGACAGTGCCGAAACGCTCCCGAGTGGTTCCTGACACGATGAAAGCTATGCGATCCGAATTGATCATTCCAACGAATGTTGGTAATGTCTCGCATCGCTTTCGTTGATGGACAATCTGATGAACACACCCCTCGATCTCGATCATCTGCGGACCTTCGTCGCCATCGTCGATGCCGGCAGCTTCACCCGCGCGGCGGAGGACGTATTCAAGACCCAATCTGCGGTGTCTATGCAGATGCGGCGACTGGAGGATCGGCTCGGCGCAACGCTGTTCGAGCGCACGGGGCGGACAATCCGGATCACCGACGACGGCTCGCGGCTCCTGGCCTATGCGCGGCGTATGTTGGCACTCAGCCAAGAGACCCTGTCGGCCTTCGACGAGGAGGCGATGCAGGGCCATGTGCGGATCGGCCTACCGGACGACTATGCCGAACGCTTCTTGCCGGAAATCCTCGCCCGCTTCTCGCGCTCCAATCCGCTGGTCGAACTTCAGATCGCCTGCGAGCCTTCGTCCAACCTGGCCGAGCACATCGACAAGGGTCGGCTCGACGTCGCGTTGGTTTCCGACTGCTTTCCCGGCGCGACACTCAGCGAAGTGGTACGGCGCGAACCGTTGCATTTCGTCACGTCGGCCTCGCACGACGTCCACAATGAAGCGGTGCTGCCGCTGGCGCTCGGTCGGCCGGATTGCGTCTGGCGGACCGAAGGTTGCAAAGCACTCGACCGCATCGGGCGGCGCTACAAAGTGCTGTTCACCTCATGGTCGGCGCAGATCGTCACCTCGGCGGTACTGTCCGGACTGGCGGTGAGCGTCCTGCCGGAATGCGCGCTGCGGCCGGGCATGCGGGTGCTCGGCGAGTTCGACGATTTTCCGGTGCTGCAAGATACCGAGATCGGCGTGCTCAGATCGCGCAACGCCGACGGGCCGGTGGTCAGCGCGCTGGTCGAGCATATCCGCGACAGTTTGGCGAACCTGTCGCCGGCGACGCAGGCCGCGCCGACGCATCTGCCGGAGACCCGGACGCCGCGTCCGCAGCGGGTGCGCGGGGCAATGGTCGCGGCGGAGTAGACCGTCGGCAATCCATGCGACCGCATCGACCGGATGGAGGCTTGCGCCTCCACTGGGACGACCTTCACGCCCGAGCCGGGCAAGACCATTGAGGATTACCTGAAATTTGTCGCAACCCAAATGGATCGAGAGTGATGCTGTCCATGAGCATCTAATTTCTGAACTCGGTGGCGTCGTTCCGAGAGCTGCCTGGGGCGAGATGGCGTACTTTTACAATCCTGGTTCTCGGTTCTCACGGGGCACCTATTTCGCTACGATCAAGGATCGGAACGGCGAGAATGATCGCGCCTCCGATCTTGATCGAACCGAGGTTTGGCGGCTTAATATCGGAGTTTCAAAAAAGACCTATCAGAGCCTCTTCGGCCCGCCTCCGCCGCGTCCTGACAAGGGCGGCATAATCGATGGTCCTTGGGACTTTATCGAGCGCGATGTCTTGATGCCGCATCCCATCTACGGATGGATGTCATGGATCGCTGTATTGTCCCCGTCCGAAAAGACATGGATGCAATGCATCCCGCTTCTGGCCGACGCGCACGGGCGAGCGCAAGAGACATTCACCAAGAGATTGCGGCACAGGAACGCCGCCCGTTCCGGCGCGATCGATACCGCCTGAAAGTTCTGAATTGTGACCGCCCAGCAAGTAAATTCCCCCGGCTTGCAATACGAGCGTGTTGATCCCATATATTCCGAGTTGGCAATAATTTATGCGCGCTAGGGTTTTCAGGATTTTTTCTCGCAATCTTTAGTATTCGCCATCGACCACAAAATACCGTAGCGTTTAGCGTTGCGAGTTTCAGACTTCATTCTAGAAAGGTTTTCCCATGGCTACGGGAACAGTGAAATGGTTCAACGCTCAAAAGGGCTTTGGCTTCATCGCGCCGGATGACGGCGGCGCCGATGCATTCGTTCATATCAGCGCGGTCGAGCGCTCCGGTCTCAACGGATTGGACGAGGGCCAGAAGGTCAGCTTCGAGCTCATGTCCGATCAAAAGAGCGGCAAGATGTCGGCCGAAAATCTGAAGACGATCGCCTGATCATTAGAGCAGGATAAAACCGCAGGCCCGCCGCGAGGATTGAGTCTTCGCGGCGGGCCAGCAAGCGCAAGCGCCCGGAGGCTTTGGATACGGCGATATTTCGTCAGGCCGCCGAATGCCGCCGCGAAGGGGAAACCGAGCATGCCGATCATCAATTTCGATCTGCCGGCAGATCTTTTCTGGGCCAGATCCGCGCGTCGCGTGGTGCCGAAGGGTGGCGTGGCCCACCGGCGTTTCGAGACGCTCGCCGAGGGCATATGTTTCGTGGTCGAAGAGGATCAGGCCGAGCGCTACGGCGTATCGATCGACACGGACGAAAATTCTTTCTCCAAGGACGAAATCGAAGCCCTGTATCGAAGCGAGGGTTTTTCGGCCTATCGGGAGAAATCTCAGGGATCGCCGTCGGCGAAACCATAAGCCCCTCGCGGGCTCGCGCACGTCACCTGATGCCGAACGCCCTTGTGCCCCGTTCCTCAGGGGACACCTTCCTCGTCATTGAGCGGCCGCAGGAGTTCGGCAATGCCCCGCGCATCCGTCGGTGCGCCGACGCGTTGGACGCCCGGCGCTGACACCCCTATCGTTCCAAATTCTTCGCCGTGCCCTTGGCCTTGTCGAGCTTGGCGGACTGCAAGTCGGCGTCGGCGAAATCCGCCCCCTCGAGATTGGCGCCGTCGAAGCGGGCTCCCGCTGCCTCCATGCGCCGCATGTCCGCGCCTTCGAAATTGGCATCGGTGAAATTGGCGAACTCGCCGGCTGCGCGCGACAGGTTGGCGCCGGAAAAATCCGCGCCGCTCAGATCGGCCGAGTTCAAGACGCCGCGCATCATGCCCATCGACTGATTGCGCATGTCGGCGGAAAAATCCGCGCCGCTCATGTTCGCGCCGACCATCGAGGCGCGGGTGAAATCGCTGGCCAGCCGCGCGCCCGCCAGGTCGGCGCCATCGAAATTGGCGTCGATCATCTGCGCCTGAAACAGATTGGCCCCGGACAGATTCGCGTCGGTGAAGACGGCCTTCAGCCCCCAGGCCTGATCGAGCTTGGCGCCAACGAGACTGGCGTCGGACAAATCCGTGCCGTTGAGATAGGCGCTGGTCATGTCGGCGCCGTCGAAATTCAGCCCCGAGAGATCGAGGCCGTTCAGCGCCTTGCGGTTGAGATCGGCGGGCTTGTCGGGCGTCGCCTGGCTCAGCAGTGCCTCGACCTCGGCCCGGCTCATCTCCGCTTCGGTCATGCGCGGCGAGGTCAGGTCGAGCCCGCTCATCATGTCCTGCGCCGCCGCCGGCGCGGCGAGCAGCATCAAGGCCAGCAACGTGAAACCAAGCGTTCCCACGAATTTCCGCATGGACATCCTCCTGGATGGTCCGGCGCCCACCTCCAACTTGCACTCGAAAGGCGCGCGGTCAAAACGCATCCGATTGATCAGCATCGCTTGGCATCGCTTGGCATCGCCGGGTTTCGCCTTGACCCGTGCGCGCGGCTCACCAAGATTGCGGCCATGAGCCGTCTCGACGAATCCCCCGCCGCCTCGAATGTCGCCGAATACAGCGTCTCGGAAATCTCCGGCGCGCTGAAGCGAACCGTCGAGGACGCCTTCGGCCATGTCCGGGTGCGCGGCGAGGTGTCCGGTTATCGGGGTCCGCATTCCTCCGGCCACGCCTATTTCTGCCTCAAGGATGACAGGGCCCGCATCGACGCCGTGGTCTGGCGTACCGCCTTCGCCAAGCTCGCCTTCAAGCCAGAGGAAGGGCTGGAGGTGATCGCCACCGGCAAGCTGACCACCTATCCCGGCTCGTCGAAATACCAGATCGTCATCGAGACCATCGAGCCGGCCGGCGCCGGGGCGCTGATGGCGCTTTTGAACGAGCGCAAGCGCAAGCTGGAGGCCGAAGGGCTGTTTTCGCCCGACCGCAAGCAGCGCCTGCCCTACCTGCCGCGCGTCATCGGCATCGTCACCTCACCGACCGGCGCGGTCATCCGCGACATCCATCACCGCATCGCCGACCGCTTTCCGGTGCGGCTGATCGTCTGGCCGGTGCGGGTCCAGGGCGAGACGTCGGGAGACGAGGTCGCGCGCGGCATCGACGGCTTCAACGCGCTGGAGCCGGACGGCGCGATACCCCGCCCGGACCTGATCATCGTCGCGCGCGGCGGCGGTAGCCTGGAAGATCTGTGGGGCTTCAACGACGAGGCGGTGGTGCGCGCGGCCGCCAGCTCGGCGATTCCGCTGATCTCGGCGGTCGGACACGAGACCGACTGGACGCTGCTCGACCATGCCGCCGACCGGCGGGCGCCGACGCCGACTGGCGCCGCCGAGATCGCCGTGCCGGTGCGGGCCGAGCTTCTGGCCAATCTGGCCGGTCTGCACGCCCGGCAGGCCGGAGCGATCTCGCGGCAGCTCGAACAGGAGCGCAAATCCGTCGTCGCGACCGCCCGCGCCCTGCCCTCGCCCGACATGCTGCTGGCGCTGCCCCGGCGCCGGCTCGACGAGGCCACCACCGCGCTCGGCCAATGCCTGCGCGTAGCGATTTCGGAGAAGCGTAGGCAATATGGGGACATCGCGAGCCGGCTGTCGCCGTCGCGCCTCGACAGCCTGGTTCGGGACAGGCGGGCGGACCTGCGCCATCACGAGACCCGTGCCGCCCATGCCTTGGAGATCAAGCTTCATGATCTGCGGCAGCGTTTCGAGCGGACGGCAGCGGGGCTGCAGCCGCATCAGATCAAGGCACGCAGCGAAGCCGCGCGGCTGCGGCTGGACACGCTCGGCGAGCGGCTGTCGACGGCGCAGGCACAGGCGACGGAAGCGCGCCGCCAGCGGATCGCTGCGGCCTGGCGCATGGCGGACAGTCTCAATCCGCTGCGGGTGCTGGAACGCGGCTATACGATCATTCGCGGCGACGACGACCAGCCGATCATCCGCGCCGCCGGCCTGACGCCCGGCATGGCCTTCACGGTCCAGTTTGCTGAAAACGAGCGGCGCTCGGCCGTCGCGACGGAGGACGGCGATTGGGGCGCGAGACCCGCGGCCGCGACGAGCAGCGCGATGCTCCAGGACAAGCCGAGCCCGCGCCGCCGCGCCGCGGCGAAAAAGCCCGCCGAGGGCCAAGGCTCGCTATTTTGACATTCGTATCAGGGAAGAAATGGTACGGTTGGGTGGTCTCGAACCACCGACCTCCGGAGCCACAATCCGACGCTCTAACCAACTGAGCTACAACCGCACGGCGGACTCTCGTCCGCGCCAAGGTGCAGATAAAATCTTTCGCCGTCCTACGCAAGCCCGATCGTCGATCGATCACGGCAAAACCCGGCTGCCGAGACAGGCCGGGTCTTCCTCGTGCGCATGGCGGCGGCGGGGCGACAGGCGTCCCGCCAGCATTTCGGCGGCCTGATTACTTGGCGTTCTTCTGCGCCTTCTGGAAGGCGTCGCGACCAGGCTTCATCATGTCCTGCGCGACCGACTGGGTCAGCGCCTGCATGTCCTTGCTCTGATCCGTGGCCAGTTCGATCTGCTTGCGGACGTAAGCCGTCTGCATCTCGATGACCTCGGCGAACGACTTGGCCGACATCATCTTGTCGAGATGCTGGAAGCCCGTCTCGGCGTTGCTGCGCAGGGCGTCGATGGCCTTTTTCGACAGCTGGAGCGAACCCTGATGGGCGTTCTCCATCGTCGATTCCAAAGCCTTGGTCGCTTCGTCCGCGGCGGACTTCATGCGGCTGTAGGCTTCCTTGGACTGCTCCATCGACTTCTGCGTCATGGCGCGGAAGGTTTCGGACATCTGCGACGGGTCCATGCCCATCATCGACTGGGTGTTCGGCATCGCGAACGGATCCTGGTTGGTTTTCGAGTCGGCCATGTGACAGTCTCCTGTTGTTGGGTGTCGCCCGAAAGAGTGCCGGCGACTGCTCAATCATATAACATCTGAATTTGTGCAGTGCAACATAAACGCCTAAACTTTTTCGCATTTGCGAAGACATTAACCCTTAAACACGACGAACGACCCCAAAAGCCGGAAGATTCTGGATTCGGCGGGAAGGCCCTATTATGAATCCTTTCTTAAGATCGGCTCTGGAACCGTGCATTATGCGTTAAGGCGTGGAGGCGCGGCAAGCTTGAAAGCGTTGCCCATGGCGACATCGATAGTGCCCGTCGCGATAGCGATCATGGCGCATCCGCATGTCCGCGAAGCCAATATTGCTTCGACGGCTCTGGCCGTCTTCTCGTCCGATCTCACGCAACTCCTTTGGGTCAATACCGCCGGGGCGCGCCTCCTGCAACTCGACGCGGCCGGGCCGCAGCCGGCGGATACGCCGTTGAACACCGCGCCGATCCGCCAAATTCGCGCCGCGGGCCGCATGCTGGCAGCCGCTGGCCGCGCCAAGGCGCTGGTTCGTCAGCCCGGCGGCGGGCTGGGCCCCCCGGCGACCGCCGAACTCCAGTCGATCTCCGGCGGTGACACGCTCGGCGATGTCGTTCTCGTCACCGTGGCGGGCCCGCAAGACCAGACGGAGGCGGCCGAAGCGGCCAACCGGCGGCTCCTCGCCGAAGCTGGCCCCGGGATTGTCGCGATTCACTCCCCGAACGGCGATCTGACCGTTGACGACGCCGCAGAATCTGCGGGCGAAACGCCCGATCCGGAGACGCTCGCCGCCTTCCGCGCCTCGGGAGAGGCGCATCGCGTGGTCGCCCGCGAGAACGGCGGCGTCCTGATTCTGGCGAAGCTCGCCGACGAGCGTGTGCTGGTTTGGGCCGGCACCGGACCGGAACGGCAGGAGACGGTGGCCGATGCGCGAACCGGCGATGACGCGCCGGACACTGGCGTGGCGGAGAAATCCTCATCTCCGACCCCCGCACCTGAGCCTGCGCCTCAGGCCGATCCCGAGAACGACCGATCCCATCAGATCGGCAAGACGGGGATGAGCGCGCTGCTCCAGCGCTGGTACTTCAGGAACCGCGATGGCGAAGCGTCGTCGCCGGAGCCGGAAACGGCGGCGGAACCGAGCGAAGTCGACATCGCCGAAAATACTATCGACGCGGCGGCAGAAGAAGGCGAAGACACCGCCGGACAGGCCGGTGATGAGCGCATTATCGCGACCTCCGATGCCGATGGCCCGACGACAGAGCAAAAGGACGAGCCCACCGCCACCGATGGCTACTCCTCCCAAGATGGGAATGCCCAGACCGCCACTAGCGAAAGCACGCTCATGCCATCGCCGGGTCCGCAGCAGCCCTACGACGCCCATGCGGCGGCGGCTTCCGCTCCCCACCCGCTGCGATCCAGCTGGGGCACGCGGGTGCTCCCGGAACCGGAAGCGGCGTCGACGGATCAGGCACCGAAGAGCGACAGTGGCGTCGATGAAGGACAATTGTCCCCGCCCGAACCGGTGACCGACACCACCGGATCGCCGCGCCGTGAGCTGACAGGATCGATGCCATTCGGCGACGGACCGGAAAGCCGACCTGTTGCCTTGACCGGTGAACTGGAGGGGCCGGACCACCGCGATGCGGAAGCGCCGTTCGTGCCCCGCCTCGATGTCGTTTCGGTCCGCTTCGTCTGGCGCATCGACAGTGACGGGCGGTTCCGCTCCCTGTCGCCGGAATTTGCCGCCGCCGTCGGCCCGCGTTCCTCCGACGTCATCGACCGCAGCTTTCACGACGTTGCCGCGGCCTACCGGATGGATGCCGATGGCGAGGTCCGACGGCTCCTCGATCGCCGCGACACCTGGTCCGGCCGCACCGTCTTCTGGCCGCTGGAAAACACCGACAAGCGGGTTCCTATCGATCTCGCGGCGCTTCCCGTCTATGCTCGCGACCGCAGCTTCGACGGCTTCCGCGGCTTCGGCATTGCCCGCCTGGCCGACTCCGTCGAGGATCCCGAAGCGATTGGACTGCGTCTGGGCGCCGTCTCCGGTCTGGCCGACGAAGCACTTGAGGAATCACTCGCCGACGAAGCCGTCGGCAGATCGCGCGAGATCGGCGGGGGCGCCCTGCTGAAACGGTTTCCGTCGGAGGAGCGTGATGTCTCCTTCGGGCGCCGCGATCCGGCCGATCGACCGGACGCGGCCGCCGAACGCGATGTGCCGAAGATCATCCGCCTGGAGGAGCGCCGGCGCCCCAAGGACGGCGATCTCAGCCAGGACGAAGAGGCGGCGTTCCGCGCGATCGGCCAGACCCTGGCCCACGAAGACGCGCCCAATCGACTCGAGCAGGCGATCCAGACGGCAACACGGCGCATCGACGAGTTGGAGAATGCTCGCGCCAACGGGCAGGCATCCGCCGAGGCGGCAAACGATGCCGGCGGAGCGTCCGATCCCGAAGACACGATGATGTCCCCGATCCCGAAGGCGCCGGTCGAGGACGCAGGCGATCCAGGCCAGACGCCGGTCGAGGCGGTCGTCGATCCCAGCGGTGACGACGGTGACGATCCCGACTCCGCCGATATGCTGCCGTCGGACAAATCCGCCCTGCTCGCGGAACTGGCCACCGTCTATGCCGAGCTGCCGCTGCCTGTCCTGGTGCAGGTCCGCGAGGACCTCATCTATGGGAACCGCGAATTCCTTGATCTGACCGGCTACGAAACCGTCACGGCGCTTGGCGACGCCGGCGGGCTCGCTCATCTGTTTACCGATAGCCCGGAGCCGGACTCGGAGAATGAGGCGCTCACGATCCGGCGCGCGAGCGGAGAGACGATCGCCGTTCGCACGCACATGCAGCGCATGACGATCACCGGGCGCTCCTGTCTGGTGATGTCCTTTTTCACCTCACAGCGCGTCAGCGCGGCCACCATGCGGCACGATTCCGCCGGGGTGATCGAGCCGGACAAGGCGACTGACGACCGCGAACGCGAGACGCTGCGCCAGGAGGTCGAGGACCTGAAGGCCGTCATCGACACGGCGGCGGACGGGTTGGTCCTGCTCGATATCGCGGGCAACATCCGCTCCATGAACGGCTCCGCCCATAAGCTCTTCGCGATCGCCGAGGGTGACAGCGCCGGACGCCCCTTCATCACGCTCTTCGCCCACAAGAGCCAGAAGGCGACCAACGATTATCTGGAGAATCTGCGGCACGACGAGACTCCGTCTGCCGACGACGAAGGTCGCGAGGTCATCGGCCGCGTCGCGGAGGGTGGCTTCGTTCCGCTGCTGCTGCACTTCGGCCAACTACCGGGCGGACGCGGCTGGTACGCCGTCGTTCGGGACATCTCGCATCGCAAGCGGGTCGAGGAGGAATTGACCAACGCCCGGCGCGAAGCCGAGGCAGCGAGCCTCCAGAAGAGCCAGTTCCTCGCCAATATCAGCCATGAGCTGCGCACGCCGCTCAACGCCATCATCGGCTTTGCCGACGTCATGGCGACGGAGTGTTTCGGCCCGATCGGCAATGAGCGCTATCTGGAATATCTCGACGACATCAAGCGGTCCGGCCACCATGTGCTCGATCTCGTCAACGATCTGCTCGACATCACCAAGATCGAGGCCGGCAAGCTCGATCTCGCCTTCGAGGCGGTCTCGCTGACCGAAGTGATCTCCGATGTCGTGGCGCTGATGCAGCCGCAGGCGAACCGCGAGCGCGTCATCGTGCGCTCCAACCTGCCCTCGTCGGTGCCGCCGGTGGTCGCCGACAACCGCTCGATCCGCCAGATCGCCATGAACCTCGTCTCGAATGCTATCCACTTCACCCCGGCCGGCGGTCAGATCATCGTGTCGACCAGCTATTCGCCGGGCGGCGACGTCGCCCTCAGGTTCCGCGACAGCGGGATCGGCATGAGCGAACGCGAGATCGAAATCGCCATGATGCCATTCCGGCAGGTCAATCCGGGCGCGCGCCGACGCGGGGAAGGCACCGGCCTCGGCCTGCCGCTGACCAAGGCGTTGGTCGAAGCCAACCGCGCCGCATTCGCGATTTCCTCGACCCCAGGCGAAGGGACTCTGGTCGAAATTCTGTTTCCGCCACAAAGAGTTCTGACCGACTGAGCCGCTTCACGACCCTCCCGCTTTAGAATGATTCAACATTAGAATACTTCTAAACCATTGATTTTATTCATTATTTTTACCCGAACCTCTTGTGTTGACCAAGCCCATGCGGCATGAGTGCGCCGGGTCGCATCCCCAGGCGGCTCTTTCACCGCAAACGGGCGGGTCCGGTCGCGTCGATAGGATCTGCCCGTTCCGACCAGCCCAAGCCGCGTGAGGCGATCGCCTCCGCGGATCGAGGAGAGTTTTGATGACGAAGCGTTGTTTGCCGCGACTCGCGCGCGCCCTGACCCTGTCCGCCGGCTTCATCGCCGTGTCCTTCGCCGCGGCGACCGCCAACGCTGCGGACGTCAACATCTATACCGCGCGCCAGCCGGAGCTGATCCAGCCGTTGCTCGACGCCTTCACCGAGGAGACGGGCCTGACGACGGCGACGATCTTTCTCGACAAGGGTCTGGAAGAGCGCATCGCCGCCGAGGGGGCCAATTCCCCGGCCGATCTCATCATGACCGTCGACATCGGCCGGCTCGACGCCGCCAAGCAGGCCGGCGTGGTGCAGCCGGTGGACGACGCGGCGCTGGCTGAGAACATTCCGGCCGAATTCCGCGACGCCGGGAACGAATGGTTCGGGCTCACCGCCCGCGGCCGGGTCGTCTATGCCTCGAAGGAGCGGGTCGACGTAGACCAGATCACCTACAAGGACCTCGCCGATCCGAAGTGGAAGGGACGGCTGTGCGTGCGCTCGGGCCAGCACCCCTACAATGTCGCGCTGATCGCCGCCTATGTCGCCCATTACGGCGAGGACGCGGCGCGCGAATGGGCCGCCGGCCTGCGTGACAACCTGGCCCGCCGCCCCGAGGGTGGTGACCGCGACCAGGCCAAGGCGATCTTCGCCGGCGAATGCGACATCGCGCTCGGCAACACCTATTACGTCGGCAAGATGATGACCAACGACAAGGAGCCGGAGCAGAAGGATTGGGCCAACGCCATTAAGGTGATCATGCCGACCTTCGACAACGGCCTGACCCATGTGAACCTATCCGGCGTCGCGCTGGCCAAGAACGCGCCGAACAAGGACAACGCCCTGAAGTTGATGGAATTCCTGTCGGGCGACGAGGCGCAGCAGATCTATGCCGAGCTCAACTACGAATATCCGGTCAAGCCGGGCATCGCGACCTCCGAGCTGGTCACGTCCTTCGGCGACATGAAGCCGGACGACATGTCGCTCGCCGAGATCGCCAAATTCCGGGCCAAGGCATCCGAGATCGTNATCGCGACCTCCGAGCTGGTCACGTCCTTCGGCGACATGAAGCCGGACGACATGTCGCTCGCCGAGATCGCCAAATTCCGGGCCAAGGCATCCGAGATCGTCGACGAGGTTGGCTTCGACAACGGACCGCAGAGCTAAACGCGAAGCTAAAAACTCGTCACAACGAGCACCCGGCGCCCGGGCGGATTTCCGCTCCGGGCGCCGAGCCGTTTCATCGCCGGCGGCCGCCTGCTAAGCCCTGTGGCCAGTCGCGATCGATTCCGGTTTTGCCGGGCCGATCGCGTTTCGATCATTCATCGCAGGATTGACCTTCCCGCCGCATGTCAAACGCCGCGCCACTTTTAAAGCCGATCATCCGGAACCGCCTGCGTCTCAAGCGCGGGCGCGACCGAGGTTACCTCGTCGGCGCGACGGCGGTGGCGCTGACGGTGATCCTGCCGCTGGTCGCGCTGGCGTTCATCGCGCTGTCGGGAACATCGACCAACTGGCGGCATCTGGCCGAGACGATCCTTCCGGAGGCTAGTCGGATAACGCTGCTCCTGATGCTGGGAATCGCCCTCGTCGCCGGCTCGATCGGTGTGGTGACGGCCTGGCTCGTCGCCAGCTTCCAGTTTCCCGGAAGGCGGATTTTCGCCTGGGCGCTGGTGCTGCCGTTGGCGGTGCCGACCTATATCGCCGCCTACAGCGTCGTCGAGTTTCTACATTTCGCCGGCCCGGTGCAGACCGCGATCCGCGACATCTTCGGCTTTCAAAGCTCGCGGGAATACTGGTTCCCGGAGATCCGCTCGCTCGGCGGCGCGATCCTGATCCTGTCCTCGGTGCTCTACCCTTACATCTTTCTGACCGTGCGGCTGGTGTTCGTCATGCAGGGCCGCAAGGCCGGCGACGTGGCCCGCACCCTCGGCGCCTCGCGGGCCGCCGTGTTCGTCAAGATCCTGCTGCCGATGGCGCGGCCGGCGATCGCGATCGGCGTCGCGCTAGCGCTGATGGAAGCGGTCAACGACATCGGCGCGGTGGAGTTTCTCGGCGTCCGCACGCTGACCTTCGCCGTCTATTCGACCTGGCTCAACCGCGGCGATCTCTATGGTGCGACGCAGATCGCGCTGTTCATGCTCGCCGTCATCGTCTTCCTCGTCCTGGTCGAGCGCTTCGCCCGGCGTCAGCAGCGCTTCACCATTCATCGCGGTGACCGTCCGCAGGAAGGCCATGAGCCATTGCGCGGCTGGCGCGGCGCGCTCGCCGCCCTCGCCTGCGCCGTCCCCATCGCGGTCGGCTTCGGTATTCCGATTCTGGTCCTCGGCGGCTTCGCCTTGCGGCGGCTCGATCAACTGGCCGATCCACAGCTGTGGCGGGCGCTCCAGCATACCGTCGTCATCGCCACGGCGGCGGGGCTGGCGACTGTCGGCGCGGGTTTCGCGATGGCCTACGGCATCCGCCTCACCGGCAGCCGGCGGCTGGCGGCGCTGGTGCGGGTCGCCGCCCTCGGCTACGCGGTGCCGGGCACCGTGCTTGCCATCGGCATCCTGATCCCGCTCGCCGCCTTCGACAACGCCGTCGACGCCGTGATGCGCGACTGGTTCGGCATCTCGACCGGGCTGCTGCTATCGGGCTCGGGCTTTGCCATCGTCTATGCCTGTTTCGTGCGGTTCATGGCGATGGGCCACGGCGCCATCGAGAGCGGCTTTTCCAAGCTGTCGCCACATCTCGACATGGCCGCGCGCACGCTCGGACGCGGCCCCGGCGGGACGCTTCGGCAGATCCTGCTGCCGCTGATGCAGCCGGCGCTGCTGACCGCGTTCCTCCTGGTCTTCGTCGATGCGACCAAGGAACTGTCGGCGACGATCCTCCTGCGCCCCTTCGACTTCGAGACGCTGGCGACCTTCGTCTACGCGCAGACCTCGCGCGCGGCCTTCGAGGACGGCGCCTTGGCGGCGCTGATGATCGTCATGGTCGGGATCGTGCCGGTGGTGCTCTTGACCCGCTCGATCCTGAAGGAGACCGTGCGGGCGTGAGGGGGCGGCCGATCGGTGGCGTCGAGCCGCGCAGGTTGGTATTATCCAAGGCCGAACAGAAGATACCACGCGACACCCGCGACGGAGGATGCGGCGAGCACCTTGATCATCCCGATCCGAAAGCCAAGGACGGCAATGGCGGCGGTCAGCGAGAAGATGAGGGCCGGGCCGTTCACGCTGCTCCATACCGGCAGATCGATCGTCCCGCCCAGGAGGGATATCTCGCGCACCTTGCCGAACAGGACATGCAGGCCGAACCATACGGCGAGGTTGAGGATCACGCCGACGACGGCCGCGGTGACGGCGGCCAGCGCCGCCGAGAGCGCCCGGTTGCTCCGCAGCTTTTCGATGAACGGCGCGCCGAGGAAGATCCACAGGAAGCAGGGAACGAAGGTGACCCAGGTGGTCAGAAGGCCGCCCAACGTTCCCGCGACGAACGGATTCAGCCCTCCGGGGTCGCGAAAGGCGCCGAGGAAGCCGACGAACTGCGTCACCATGATCAGCGGCCCCGGCGTCGTCTCCGCGAGGCCTAATCCGTCGAGCATTTCGCCGGGCGCCAGCCAGCCATAACCGTCGACGGCCTGCTGGGCTACGTAGGCGAGAACCGCATAGGCGCCGCCGAAGGTCACGACCGCCATCTGTGAGAAGAACAGGGCGATGTCGGTGAAGACGTTGCCGGCGCCGAGGGTGAAAAAGAGCAAGGCGACCGGCGCGAGCCAGAGCGCCAGGAGCACGCCGGAAACGCGGATCGCCCAGGCCAGGCTCGGCCGGGCGTGAAGCGGAATCGTCTCGCCCAGCGCAGAGTCCGCATCGGCAAGCGGTGCTCCCTTGGACGTCCCGTGTCCTCCGCCAACGAGGAAGGAATGATGCCCGGCGCGACCGCCGGCATAGCCGATCGCGCCAGCCGACAGGATGATCAGCGGAAACGGTACGTCGAAGTAAAAAATCGCGACGAATGCCGCCATGGCGATGCCGAGCATCCACCGGTTCTTCAGCGCCCGCCTGCCGATCCTGACCACTGCCTCGATGACGATCGTCAGCACGGCCGCCTTCAGCCCGAAGAACAGCGCGCCGACGATACCGACATTGCCGAAGGCGGCGTAGACCCAGCTCAACGCCATGATGCTGACGAGGCCGGGCAGCACGAACAGCGTGCCGGCGACGAGGCCGCCTTTGGTCCCGTGCAGCAGCCAGCCGACATAGGTGGCCAGCTGCTGCGCCTCGGGACCCGGCAGAAGCATGCAATAGTTCAGCGCGTGCAGGAACCGGTTCTCGCCGATCCACCGCTTCTCCTCGACCAGAATGCGGTGCATCACGGCGATCTGCCCCGCGGGGCCGCCGAAGGAGAGCGCGGCGATGCGCGTCCAGACCCGTGTGGCCTCGGCGAAGGAAATGCCGTGGCCCTGCCCCAATGCCGGAGAAGGCGGCTCGCCGCGGAGACTGTCCATCATCTTATGTGTTCCGATCGGCGATTGGCGGGAAGCCGCCACTTTGAGCGCCGGGCTTCCATTGAGAGGCACAAGGGACGCTCTGGCACTTTGATTGTGCACCGGAATGATCCAAAAATCGGATTCCACTTTTTGATCCGATGCTCTAGCTCGCCAATTCCTCCCGTCCGGCGAAGTCGTCCAGCGCTTCTGGGTTGGCCAGCGCCTCCTTGTTCTTGACCTCCCGGCCCTCGACCACCTCGCGCACGGCGAGTTCGACGATTTTGCCGGACTTGGTCCGGGGAATGTCCGAAACCTCCAGGATTTTCGCCGGCACATGGCGCGGCGAGGCTCCGGCGCGGATCCCCGACTTGATGCGCTGGGTCAGTTCCTCGGTCAGCGCGACGCCATCGGCGAGCCGCACGAACAGGACGACGCGCACGTCGCCGTCCCAGGGCTGGCCGATGCAGATCGCCTCCTGCACCTCGTCCATCTGCTCGACGATGTTGTAGATCTCGGCAGTGCCGATCCTGACCCCTTGCGGGTTGAGCGTGGCGTCCGAGCGGCCGTGGATGATGATGCCGCCATGCTCGGTCCACTCGGCGAAGTCGCCATGACACCACACGCCCGGAAACTGGTCGAAATAGGCATTCTGGTAGCGCTCGCCGGTCGGATCGTTCCAGAAGCCGACCGGCATCGCGGGAAACGCCTCGGTGCAGACGAGATCGCCCTTTTCGCCGCGTACCGGCTGGCCCGCCGCGTCCCACACGTCGACCGCCATGCCGAGGCCCGGCCCCTGGATCTCGCCCTCATAGACGGGGCGCCATGGAACCCCGAGGACGAAGCAGGAGACAATGTCGGTGCCGCCCGAGACCGAGGCGAGATGCACGTCGGCCTTGATGCCCGCATAGACGTAGTCGAAGCTCTCCGGCGACAGCGGCGAGCCGGTCGAGGCCAGCATCTCGACCGCCGACAGATCGTGCGTGTCGATCGGCGTCAGCCCCTCCTTGCGGGCGGTATCGATGAATTTGGCACTGGTGCCGAAGAACGTCGCCTTCTCCTCCGCCATGTAGTCGAAGATGACGTTCGGGCCGGGGTGGAAGGGCGAGCCGTCATAGAGCAGCAGCGTCGCGCCGGTGGCGAGCGCCGAGACCAGCCAGTTCCACATCATCCAGCCGCAGGTAGTGAAATAGAACACCCGGGAACCCGGGCCGGCCCCGCAATGCAGGCGGTGCTCCTTCAGGTGCTGGAGCAGCGTGCCGCCGGCCGAGTGGACGATGCATTTGGGGATGCCCGTCGTGCCGGAGGAAAACAGGATGTAGAGCGGATGGGCGAAGGGCAGCCGCTCGAAGGCGATCGTCGCCGGCGCGAAAGGGGCGAGGAAGGCGCCGAGGGCGACGCCGTTGGTCACCTTGGACGCGACCGCTTCGGCCTGGCCGAGATAGGGAACGACGACGGTTCGCAAGGGCCGCAGTTCCGCGGTGATCGGGCCGAGCTTGTCGGCGATCTCGATGGCCTTGCCGGCGTAATAATAGCCGTCGACCGTCACGAACAGCTTCGGCTCGATCTGGCCGAAGCGATCGAGCACCCCGCGTTCGCCGAAATCCGGCGAGCAGGACGACCACACAGCACCGATCGACGCACAGGCGAGCATGGCCGCGATGGTTTCCGGCATGTTCGGCATCATCGCCGCGATCCGGTCGCCCGCAACGACGCCCTCGGCGCGAAAGGCCTGCGCCAGGCGCGAGACGAGGTCGGTGAGCTCAGCCCAAATCATCCGCCGCTGCACCTTGTCCTCGCCGCGAAAGACGATGGCGTCGGCGTCCGAAGGTCGGGCCAATAGGTTTTCCGCGAAGTTCAGCCGCGCGTCCGGGAAGAAGCGATCCTGGCGCATCGAATCACCCTCGGCGAGGATGGTGTCTCCCCGATCGCCGACGACGCCGCAAAAGTCCCAGACCGCCTCCCAGAACGCCGGCCTGTTGTCCACAGACCATTGATGCAGCGCCTCGTAGTCGGCGAAGTCGCGGCCCTCGCGCTCGCCGGCCATGACCGCGAACGCCGTCATCGGATGGCGCGCGACGCGCGCTTCGCCGGGTGTCCAGAGCAGTTTGCCGCCCATCGTCCATCCTCTTCGTGACCGCCCTTGCTGGTGCCATAGCGCTTCCTCGATGGCAACGATCAGCGCGGTATCGATCCTTGGCCCGATGGACCGCGACCAGGGCGGCCTTGGCTTTGCGCCGCGCCGGGGTCTAGAAGGGTCGGAGTTGAAGAAGGAAGCTTCGTGACGCGCATTTCTCCCCGGGACCGGCTCGAATCGCGGCCCGAACCCTCGGGCGAAAGACCCCGGTTCAAGCGCCTTTCGCGTATTGTGGCCGCGATCGCGATCCTGCTTGTCCTGATCGCGCTTGCGGCCACGCTTCCCGGCCTTGCGCTGGGTTCCGACGCGGCCCGTCAAGCCGTCATCGCCCGGCTGGAACGCATGACCGGCGAACCCGTCACCATCGAGGGTGACATTGCGTTCTCGCTGCTTCCCAGAACCCGGATGGTTCTGGACCGCGTGCGCATCGGAAGCGGGGGCTCGCTCACCGTCGGCCAGATCGTCGCCGATCTCGACGCCATGAGTGCGTTGACAGGGACGGCGAACATCTCGAGTCTGGTGCTGATCCGGCCCGACATCAAATTGGTGGCAGACCGGCCGGAGGCTGATGCGGCGCGGTCACAAAGCGACCCCAAGCCGCGGCAACTCGCCAAGATGCTCCTCGGTCGGATCGAGGGATTGCGGCGCATCGAGATCCGCGACGGGATCGTCCGCCCCCATCCGCGGATGCCCGGCGGAGACGTCAGCGATATCGACATGATCGTGGCTCGCGCGTCCGCCGGGGCCGCGCTGCGCCTGTCCGGTTCGTTCTTCTGGAATGGGCAGCCGGCGGATGTTGATATCGATATCGGCGCCCCGGACGCGCTCATGGCCGGCGGATCGAGCGACGTCGACATCAACCTGGCCTCGCCGCCCTTGTCCGCGAACTTCGACGGAACCGCGAGCCTCGACAGCAACGCCACGATCAACGGCAAGATCAAGCTGACGGCCGCTTCGCTGCGCAGCGGCATCGGGTGGTTTGCCGACCCCGACTTGCGAATACCGGATGTCGGGCCGTTTTCGCTGAACGGCGACTTGCTGCTCGCCGGCCTCCAGGCCAATCTGCAGCAGGCCGACATATCGATTGCCGGCAGCCAGGGGCATGGCGCGCTGGAGGCGAGTTTCGCCTCGGCGACGCCTGTCGTCGGGGGCACACTGGCCTTTGCGAGCCTCGACTTCAGCCCGTTTGCCCGTGCGGTCCTGCCGCTGCCCGACGATCCCTTCGACCTCAAACGGCCGATCGACATCGCATTCGCCAAGGCAGTGAAGCTCGATATCCGTCTGTCGGCCGCGCAGGCGAATGTGGGTCCGGTGCCGCTGACCGATGTCGCGGCGATCGTCAGGCTGGGCGAGGGTCGGGCTGAACTCGATATCGGCGACGCGGCCGTCTTCGGCGGCCGCAGCCAGGCCAACCTCGTCTTCGACGCCAATCCGGCGACGCCCTCAGCGGCAGGTCATCTTTCCGCCACCGGGGTCGATACCGCCAGCTTGCTGAAGGCCCTGAAGGTCGAAACGCTCGCCATGACCGGGCGCTCCAACCTTTCCGCCGACGTGACAGCCCCCTTCCGCGACTGGGCATCCATTCTTGGTGGCGCCCGTATCGACGCCGAATTTGTGTCACGCGACGGGACGATCCGCGGTTTTTCTCCAAAGGTTTTCGCCTCATCCGGGACGCGGCCACTCGCCGACGGTCTGACCGGGACCACGGTTCCCTACACGGCACTTGAGGCAAAAATCGCGACGGCCGGCGCCAACGTCCGTTTGAATGGCCTGACGATTGAAGGCGGCCCCGGCGTCCTCGCAGCCTCCGGAGACCTGTCGCTCGTCGATGGCGGCGTCGCCATCCGCGGGCGGTACGATTCCCAGGCGGCCAAGACCGCCTCCTCCCAAGCCGCGTTCACCACATCGAAACCGATTGCGTTCACCATCGGGGGCAAATGGCCCAACCCGGACGTGACGACGCAATAGGCTGACGATCCGGTCTGACACGTATCGAACGTGATGACCTGACGATCGATCGAGCTTGCCGCCGGCGTCCGACAATCGGATCGAAAACGTCGCATGTCTGGCAAATCCCTCACCGACGCTCTACACCGCGCCCGCCGCCGGATCGCGCCGATGCTCGCCGGAACGGTTGTGCTCGCCGGAGCGGTTGTGCTGACGGCGAGCGGGTGGGCGTTCGCCGCACCGCCAACGGCCGAGGCAAGCGCGGATCCGAGCGCATGCGTCGGCCGCTATCACGCAGCGCTCGTCGCGATCGGACAATCCGAATACCCGAAGATCAAGGCGGCCCGCACGATCGCTTTCAAGGGCGACGACAACTTGGCCGGGGCGTTGATTTTCGCGCCACTTTCCCGGCCCCGCAACTCAGATGAGATGGCGGCGCTGCGGCAGGCCACCGCCCAGGCCCGCGCCCGCGGCCGCGCCACCTGGCTCGCCAGTTCCGACAAGCGGTGGATCGCCGATCGGATCGTAACCGAGCTCGGCGAATATCTCACCCAGGACGAATCCCCCTATCTGTGCGGCGGCGTGCCCGACTATCTCGCCACGGTGCGGAGCTATGCGAGCCGCGTCGCCTCCGTGCCGGCGGAACCGGCCGAGTCCCTGACAATTCAGCGCGAGGCGGCCCGGCGCGCGATCCGCCAGGCTTACGCGGCGATGCTGCCGGTGCCGGTGCCACGTTTCGCTCCAACGGCGAGAGGCGACGACCTCATTGCCGGGCTTCGCCCCTCCAAGGGCGCCGAGCGTATGGCGGCGTTCCTCACCCCGGCCGCCCATTCGATCAGGAAGCGGGTTTACGGGCCGGAGATCGATCCCGATCTGCCGCCGCTCGCGATGGCCGAGGTAACGCCGCTGGCGAGCGACCGCGACCGACTCGCCGCGCTCGACGGCCTTGTCGCCGCTGCACGGGCCGGCGGATTCACGAGCCCGCCAAAACGCGACGTGGCGGCAACCGGCTCCGTCGGCGAAAAGCGCGATGCTGAAGACGCCCACGCGCGCCCGGTGCTGGCACGGCTGGCCGCGTTGAAATCCCTGGTTGTCGGCAAGCAGGCCGCGATCGGCGACCCGCTGGTCCGGCGCGCGCTCCTCGCGGCGTTCGCCGAGATCGAGGCGCTCGACTATCTCGCCCACCGTCCGACCGGCGGCGACCCGATGCTCGCGGCGATCGAAGCGACGCTTAGCGAGATCGAAGCCGCCCATGCGAAAGCCTGCGACTGCGCCGACTGACCAACATCAGCCGCCCGCGGCCAAACGCTCGTCCCGGCGTCTGCGTACCTCGCGGCGTTTGGTGACCAGCGCGGCGGCGATGACGCCCACGGCAACGACCGCGACGAGGAGCGTGCTGACGGCGTTGATTTTCGGCGTGACGCCGAGACGGACCTGGCTGTAGATCTTCATCGGCAGGGTCGTGGCGCCGGGTCCCGAGGTGAAGCTGGCAATGACCAGATCGTCCAGCGACAGCGTGAAGGCGAGCATCCAGCCGGCGGCGACGGCCGGCCAGATCACCGGCAGGGTGATCAGGAAGAACGCCTTCCAGGGCGGGCAGCCGAGATCCTGCGCCGCTTCCTCAAGGCTGCGGTCGAAGGTCACCAGCCGCGACTGGACGACCACGGCGACGAAGCACATGGAAAAGGTGACATGGGCGATCGTCACGGTCCAAAAGCCCCGGTCGAAATCGAGCGCCACGAACAACAGTAGTAGCGAAAGTCCGGTGATCACCTCCGGCATCACCAGCGGCGCATAGACCATGCCGGTGAACAGCAGCCGGCCGCGAAAATCGAAGAATCGCACCAGCGCCGTCGCAGCGAGGGTGCCGAGGATCGTCGCCAGGCTCGCCGACAGGAGCGCCACCCGAATGGTGACCCAGGCGGCGTCGAGGAGCGCCTGATCGTTCCACAATTCCCGGTACCAGACGGTCGAGAAGCCCGCCCAGACCGTGACCAGCCGCGAGGCGTTGAAGGAGTAGATGATCAAGAGGACGATCGGCAGATAGAGGAACGCGAAGCCGAGCACCACCGAGACGATATTGAACGGGCTCCAGCTCTTCGACATCAGGCGTTCCCGGTGGCTTTTGCCTGCGCCCGCTGAAACCAGACGATCGGCAGCACCAGGGCGAGCAAGAGGAGGATCGCCACCGCCGAGGACACCGGCCAGTCGCGGTTGGAGAAGAACTCGTTCCACAAGGTCTTGCCGATCATCAGCGTGCGCGAGCCGCCGAGAAGGTCCGGGATGACGAACTCGCCGACGGCCGGAATGAACACCAGCATGATGCCGGCGATGACGCCCGGTCGCGACAGTGGAAAGGTGATCGCCCAGAACGCCTTGACCGGCGGACAGCCGAGATCGTTGGCCGCCTCGACCAGGCGATGATCCATACGCTCCAGCGAGGCATAGATCGGCAGCACCATGAACGGCAGGTAGGAATAGACGATGCCGATATAGACGGCGAGGTTGGTGTTCATGATGACCAGCGGCGAGGAGATCAGGCCGAGCCACATCAGGAACTGGTTGAGCAGCCCGTCGGTCTTCAGGATGCCGATCCAGGCGTAGACCCGGATCAGGAAGCTCGTCCAGAACGGCAGGATCGTCAACAGCACCAGGATTGGCCGCAGGCCGCGTGGCGCCTTCGCCATGCCGTAAGCGAGCGGATAACCGACCAGCAACGTGACGGCGGTCGCGATGGCGGCGATCCTCAGGCTGGACAGATAGGAATTGATGTAGAGCGGATCGCCGGCCAGCCACCGGTAATTGTCCAGCGAGAACTGTCTTAGATTGCTCCAGAATTCGGGCAAGCTTTCCAGTGGAAAGGCCGGCAGATAGGGCGGCTGCGCCAGCGCGATCTGCGACAGCGAAATCTTGAAGACGATGAAGAACGGCGCCAGGAAGAAGACCAGCAGCCAGAGAAACGGGAGGCCGATGACCAGCTTGCGGTAGAGCCGGCCGGTCTTCTTCGGAAACGGCTTCGTCGCGGGTGCTGCCTCGGCCGCCATCGCTCTAATTGCCCAGCACGATGCCGGCGTCGGCCGGAAAGGTGAGCCACACCTCCTCGTCATAGCCGATCGGCTCGTCCGAGCCGCGCGCCGCGTTGAGCGTCGCGGTGCGGACGATGTCGCCGCTTGCCAGCTTGACGTTGAACAGGGTCATGTCGCCGAGATAAGCGATGTCCCAGACCTCGCCGCGAAGGGCATTGAGGCTCCGGTCGGCCGGCGCATGACGGGACAGGCGAAGCTTTTCCGGCCGGATCGCGAAATAGACCATCTCGCCGGGTGTCACGTCGAGGCTGCTTTCGGCTTCGATCGTCGCACCGGTCTTCGCTGCGATGCGGGTCAACCCGTTGCGGCTATGCTCGACCTCGCCTTCCATGATGTTCACGCTGCCAATGAAATCGGCGACGTAGCGTGTCGCCGGCGCCTCGTAGATGATCTCGGGCGTTGCGACCTGCACGATCTTGCCGTCGCGCATCACGGAAATGCGGTCGGCCATGGTCATCGCCTCCTCCTGATCGTGAGTAACGATCAGGAAGGTCAGATGCATCTCCTGCTGAAGGTCCATCAGCTCGAACTGGGTCTCCTCGCGCAGCTTCTTGTCGAGCGCGCCGAGCGGCTCGTCGAGCAGGAGCACCTTCGGCCGCTTGGCCAGCGAGCGGGCCAGCGCCACCCGCTGCTGCTGGCCACCCGAAAGCTGCTGCGGCTTGCGGCCGGCAAAGCCGTCGAGCTTGACCAGCTTCAGCATCTCGGCGACGCGGTCGTCCCGCTCCGACTTCGCCATGCCGTCCTGTTTCAGGCCAAAGGCGATGTTGGCGGCGACGTCCATATGCGGAAACAGCGCATAGCTCTGGAACATCATGTTCACCGGCCGGCGGTGCGGCGGCATGCCGATGAGGCTCTGGCCGTCGAGGCGGACATCGCCCTGGCTCGGTTCCTCGAAGCCCGCCATGATCCGCAGGAGCGTCGACTTGCCGCAGCCGGATGGCCCGAGCAGCGCGTGGAATTCGCGCCGGTAGATCGTCAGCGAGAGATCGTCGACCGCCTTGAATTCGCCGAACCGCTTGGTGACGCCGTCGAACTCGATCAGCGGCGTTGCGGACGGCTCGTTCCAGGGCTCGAAGCTGCGGCGAATATTGCCAAGGGATTTTTGCGCGCTCGCCATCACCGTCCGAACCAAAGCCTCATGTGCCCCCGGCGGCGAGCGCCGGGAGCGGCCATTATCACTGACCGGTGGTGACCGTCGTGAACGCGCGATTGACCAGACGCTGGGTCCCCGCGTCGTAGGCCTCCTTTGTATAGAGCTTGGCCAGGGTGTCGTCGTCGGGATAGACGGCCTTGTCGTTCAGAATGGCCGGATCGACGAACTCCTGACTAGCCTTGTTGCCATTGGCGTAGACGACGTAATTCGTCGCCTTGGCGATCACTTCGGGCCGCATCAGATAGTTGATGAAGATGTGGGCGTTGACGGGATGCGGCGCGTCGGCCGGAATCGCCAGCTGGTCGAACCACATGCGGGCGCCCTCCTTCGGGATCGAATACTTGATCTCGACCCCCTGCCCGGCTTCCGCCGCCCGGTCCCGCGCCTGGAAGATGTCGCCGGAATAGCCGTAGGCCACGCAAATATCGCCGTTAGCCAAGGCGTTGATATATTCCGAGGAATGGAATTTGCGCACATAAGGACGGACCTTGAGCAGTGCGTCTTCGGCAGCCTGAATATCCTCGGGCTTGGTCGAATCCGGATCGAGGCCGAGATAGTTCAGGGCGGCCGGGATCACTTCGGTCGCCCCGTCCAGCATCATGATGCCGCAATCGACAAGCTTCGCGGCATATTGCGGGTCGAAGATCAGGTCCCAAGAGTCGGTCGGCGCGTTCGGAAGGCGTTCATCAACCATTTTTTGGTTATACCCGATTCCCGTAGTCCCCCACATGTAATTAACTGAATAATCGTTTACCTTGTCATACTCGGCAACGCGTTCGGAAATGACATCCCACATATTGCCGAGATTGTTCAGCTTCGACTTGTCGAGCGGCTGCATCAACCCGGCCTCGATCTGGCGCACCAGAAACTCGGTCGATGGCACCACGACGTCATAGCCGCTGCCGCCGGCGAACAGTTTGGTGTCGAGAATGTCGTTGGAATCATAGACGTCGTAGACGACCTTGATCCCGGTCTCCTTGGTGAACTCTTCGAGAATCGAATCGTCGATATAGTCCGACCAATTGTAGACGTTGACGACCTTTTCCTCCTGTGCGGAGGCCGCGCCGATTCCGGCGGCGCCCATGGCAAGCACGGTCGCTCCGATCACTGCGATGGTTCGTCTCATCTGGTCCGACTCCCTATCCGAATTGAAAGACCGGTCATGCCGTCGGCAGGACCCGGTTCGCATCCTGATCGAGAGTTAAGAACATCGGCGAGCCGATTCCTAGAGGCTTGCATCGGGAGCAGCGGAAGAATTGCGGGGCAGCTATTATCGCCTCGCTCGCATCATGAACCGCGCATCCGCCCCATAGGCGCCGAGGGCGCCGGGTGGCAGCGTCTCGCTGGCATCACGAAAGCCGAAACGCGACCAGAACGGCACGGTGCCATAGACGGACACCAAGGTCGCGCAGCGATAGGAGGCGGCAAGTTCGAGAAGCTGTTCCACGACAACGCGCGAATGGCCGGTTTTGCGGGCTTCCGGCGCGACGACGACATCATGGATATAGAAGCAGGCGCCCGGCTCGGGCAAGACGCCGAGAACGCTGTCGAGCTTCGGCGGCGGACCGTCCAGCCAGGGATGACCGACGGCATAACCGGCAATCGGACCCTGCGCCCCGTCGGCGAGAACCAGGCAGCCGCGCGGGTAAAGCCGCAGGCGGTCATGGAATACGGCCGCGTCCTCCGGCAGGTCGGGATGGACACGCTCGGCCAAGACGACGACCTCGGCGAGATCGCCCGTGAGCATGGGCCGCCAGATGAGCTTCATCCGAGCATGGCAACGGAAACGCGCAAACTGGTGACGAACAGTGCGCGCGAGGCGTGGCGCAACGACAGCCAGCGCCTCACGCGTGATGCTTGGCGTACCAAGCAAGTACCAGGGCGGAGCCCAACATGAGGGCTGGCGCGCCGAAATATGCGAAAAGCTCGAAATTCGTCATCGGTCGAGCCTCCTCAAGAGCGATCGTCCCGCTGAATGTAGGAGATAACCTACGGCCAGGCAAATGAGCGAGCCCAGTAATCCTCCCGCCAAACTGACGACGGATGTCTGGAAGATGGCCGCAACGAGCGGAGCAACGCCGCCCGTGATGACAGTGCCGGCGGCCAGAATATTCAGGAAATTCGCGGTGAGCTTGAGACGCTCCCGATCACCCACGGTCATTGCGTTCCGAGACCTTCCCTAAAACCGTTCTCACATCGTCAATGACCGGATGGAAGGCCTCGATATTTGCTCGCCCTCACCGGTGTTTCTGGCCCTCCCCGTAGAACAGCTTTTCCCAGGCCTTGTGCGCCTTGTAGCCCTCGCGGATGAACGGCGTGAACACCGCCATGTTCAAAACCGCCTTGTTGGTCAGATTGGCCGGAAAGCGCGTCGGCTTCTCGAAGTCGACGAACAGAACCACCCGCACCTGATCGGAATGGTTCCAGGCCTCGTGCTCATAGGCGTCGTCGAAGATCAGCGCCTCGCCCTCGCGCCAGTGGCGTGTCTGATCGTCGATACGGATACCGACCTTGTCGGGCGCGTCCGGCACGATCAATCCCAGATGGAAGCGCAGCACACCGTTGTAGGGTCCACGATGCGGCGGCAAATGCTTGCCGGGCTCGAAGATCGAGAACATCGCCGATTTCAACCCCGGGATCTTTTGCAGGATCCGCCAGGTTTCCGGGCATTGCCGGATCGCCTCCTCCGACTTAATGCCGTACCCGCACAGGAAGAACGTCTTCCAGTTCTGGTCCGACGAGATCGAACGCACCTCGGAGGAGATTTCGTGAAAGGCGGGAAGCTCGCCCTTGCGCACCAGGATTGTGTCGAGCTCGGCGCGGATCAGCCGCCACTCCGCTTCAACCTCCCGCGCCCAGGGAAAATCGTCGGTGGGAAACACCGGCGGGTTGCCGACCGCCGAATGCTTGAGGTTGAGCTTTTCCGCGCCGTCGACGAGGCGCTGGACCGATCGGGCGACGAACCCGTCCCCTCCCATCGTGTCCTCGAGCCCTTCGGTCTTCTGTTGCTGCTGGCTGACGCTCTTGTCCATCGGTTCCTGCTTTGCATTCATCGGCCAGGGCCGCGATTCCGGTTCCGGCGGCCGACTTCGACAAGCCGCGTGACGATCGTGTGACCGCCCGACGTGGCTCGCAGGCATTTGGGCGCTTGCTACTGAAAATCAAACGCGCTCAGTCCGGTGACCATCTCATCGAGGCCGAGCGGCCGGGTCAGCGGCGGCTCGGCGCGGGCAAGGCAGCCCTGCCGTTCGCACAGCCGGCACGCCGGCCCGATCTTCGTCGCCACGGATTTCGAGCCGAGATGCCGGCCATAAACCGTCTCATCCTTGAAGCCGATGTCGCAGCCGATCAGGATCGCGGTCCGCCGGGGGCGTTCCTCGAAACCCGCCTGCAGGCCCTCCAGGGTTCGCGCGAACAGCAGAAACTCCGCACCGTCCGGCATTTCGGCGGTCTCGACCAAAATCTGCCCCGGCTGGGCGAAGGCGGCGTGGATCGGTAGCTTGGGACAGCCGCCGCCGAAACGCTGGACCGGAAAGCCCCGCGCGCCGGCGCGGCGGAAGCGATTGCCGGCATTGTCGACCTCCAGCATGAAGAAGGGCACCCCCGGCGCGCCCTGCCGCTGCAACATGGTCAGCCGGTTCGCCACCTGCTCGAACGAGACCTGGAAGCGCCCGCGCAGGACGTCGATGTCGTAGGCCGCGCGCTCGGCCGCGGACTGAAAGGCGCCGTAAGGCATCATCAGCGCGTGCGCGGCATAGCGCAAAAGCTCGAAACGGCCGAGCCGCCGGGCCTCGTCGCTGGAAAAGCCGAAGGTCTCGGTCTCGGTGGCGATGACGTCGCCGAATGCGAGCTGACAGGCCTCCAGGGCGGTCTCGCGAATACGGTCGGCCGGCGCCAGCCGCTCGGAGAGGAACAGCCGGCGAGAATGGCGGTCGAAGCGGCGGCGCCAGTTCGGCATGGTCTGCACCGGCAGCACGCGCACGGCGACGTCGTGCTCCTTGCGCATCCACGCTTTCAACGCGGCCATCAGATCGTCACCGGGAGAGAGAGCCTGATGAAAGCCTTCGGCCGCTGTCTCGATCGCCGCCAAATAGTTCGGCCGGGTTTCGAAGACCTCGCGCACCTCGTCGATCGGCAGCCGCGCGCCGGAAAGCCGCGTCTCGCGGCCCTCGCGCGCCAAAAGCTCGGACAGATCGGTGAGCCGTCCCTGCTGCTCGCGGTAGGCCCGATGCAGCTTGACGATGCCGGCGGCGGCGTTCGGAGCCGCGTCGGCGATCTCCAGAAGCTCCTGTTCGCCCGGCAATTCCCCCACCAGCAGCGGATCGGAGAAGACCGCCTTCAATTCGTTGACCGAACCCCGCGATTCACCGCTCTGAAGATCGCTCAGGTCGATGTCGTAGGATCCCGACAGGCGCAGGATGAGCTGCACCGTCAGCGGCCGCTGGTTGCGTTCGATGAGGTTGAGATAGGAGGGCGAAATGCCGAGCCCTTCGGCCATCGCCGTCTGGGTCAGGCCGAGTCCGTTGCGAATGCGCCGGATGCGCGGCCCGGCGAAGATCTTGTTCTCGGCCATCAGCGGCGGCCGTCGACAGACGGCGCGGCCCAGGCGCCGCCGGCCCTACAGTATCCGCTCCCTCGCCGACGCCGAAGCGCAGCGTGGCTCAGCCGCCGGTCCGCAGACCTCCGCCGCCCATACGCTTGACGCAGGCTGGGCCGGGACCGCGCATGTAATAGCGCTCGGGGTGATAGCTCGGCCGCAGCAAGCCGCGAACCACCTCGACGTAACGCACCAACACCGAAACCGTATTCATTTTCCGCTCCACCGGTCGATCGACCGTGTCTCGTGACAGAGTTGGAGGATCGCAGGAAAAGATTGAGATTCATGGAATCCGTGGCGAATTTATGTGGCGGTCGAGGAGCTTAGGGGCAGGAGGCGCGCAATTCCGAGGCCCCGTTGCGCGGCGGACACAGATGTAAGAGCCGCGCTGGAGGCACCGAGCCTGCCACCATAGCGCTATTACACTTTTTACAATTTTACAAGATCGCTTTGTGAAAGCTCTGACAAGACGACCAGAATTGCATTCATCCCGTGCAGATGCTTGTAGACGCGGATTTGCTACGGTGCGATCCCAATCGTTAGATGCTGTCAAGATCATGTCAAAGATCTCTATCGGCAGCGATCGAGCAAAGAGGACACTCGCAATGACTGATTTTTACAATCTCGTTCCGTCCGCTCCGGAAGGCCGTTTCGACGACATCACGCGGGATTACTCGGTCGAGGACGTGCAGCGCCTGCGCGGGTCGGTGCAGATCAAGTACACGCTCGCCGAGCGTGGCGCCAATCGGCTCTGGCAACTGATCCATTCGGATGACTTCGTCAATTCGCTCGGGGCGATGACCGGCAACCAGGCGATGCAGCAGGTGCGCGCCGGCCTCAAGGCGATCTATCTCTCCGGCTGGCAGGTCGCGGCCGATTCCAACACCGCCTTCCTCGATGTATCCCGATCAGTCGCTCTATCCGGCCAACGCCGCGCCGGAACTTTGCCGACGCATCAACCGCACCCTGCAACGCGCCGACCAGATCGAGCACGCCGAAGGCGAGATGTCGGTCGACACCTGGTTCGCGCCGATCGTCGCCGACGCGGAAGCTGGCTTCGGCGGCCCGCTCAACGCCTTCGAGATCATGAAGGCCTTCATCGAGGCGGGTGCCGCCGGCGTCCACTACGAGGACCAACTCGCCTCGGAAAAGAAGTGCGGCCATCTCGGCGGCAAGGTGCTGATCCCGACCAAGGCGCATATTCGTAACCTCTCCGCCGCGCGCCTTGCCGCCGACGTCATGGGCGTGCCCTCGCTGGTCATCGCCCGCACCGACGCCGAGGCCGCCAAGCTTCTCACCTCCGACATCGATGAGCGCGACCGGATGTTCGTCGATTACGACGCCGGCCGCACGGCTGAGGGCTTTTATCGGGTGAAGAATGGGCTCGAGCCCTGCATCGCCCGCGCCATCGCCTATGCGGACTATTCCGACCTGATCTGGTGCGAGACGTCCAAGCCCGATCTCGATCAGGCCCGGCGCTTCGCCGAAGCGGTGAAGAAAGAGCATCCGAACCAGATGCTGGCCTATAATTGCTCGCCCTCCTTCAACTGGAAGAAGCACCTCGACGACGCCACGATCGCCAAGTTCCAGCGCGAACTCGGGGCGATGGGCTACAAGTTCCAGTTCATCACGCTGGCCGGCTTCCATCAGCTGAACCACGGCATGTTCGAACTCGCCCGCGGCTACAAGGATCGGCAGATGGCGGCCTATTCGGAGCTGCAGGAGGCCGAATTCGCGTCGGAGGCGGACGGCTATACCGCCACCAAACACCAGCGCGAGGTTGGCACCGGCTATTTCGACGCCGTGTCGATGGCGATCAGCGGCGGACTGTCCTCGACGACCGCCATGGGCGAGTCGACCGAGAGCGACCAGTTCAAGCCGGTAACGCCGGTCCGCGAAGCCGCGGAATAAACATCAGACGGGCCGGATCGCCGTCGCCGGCATCCGGCCCCCTCCACCCAGAAGCTTGGATCATCGAAGGCTGGCCCGCCTGACCGGCAACCCGCCGAACCTTGGAGAAGAACGATGAGCGCAGTTGCAAACGACCAGGAACGCCCGCGGACCCGCGTCAAGGAGCGCGCCGAGGAGCAGTCGTCGGCCATGGACGACGCCCAGCAGACGGCGATCCGGATGCTGGCCAACGATCTGCACCGGCTGAATCAGTCGGTGATGAAGGCGGTCGAATCCGGCGTGTCGGTCGAGCTGGTCCGCTCCGCCCGCCACCACTCCGGCAACGGCAATTGGGGCGATCTCCTGATCCCGGTGGTCGTCAAGACGGAGGGGTGAGGTCAGACGGTTTTGCCGTCATGAGTGAGACCGGGCCGCGGCATGACTGCGGTCCGGCATCGCCTGCCTGACCCGATCTCCTTTTCTCTCCTCGACCGGCCGGCTATGCTTCGTGGCCCACAAGCCCGTGGCGGAGGACCGGATGCCCGACACGATACGGACGCGCCTGTTTTCTCAGCCGCGCCGGATGGCTGAATCCCAAGGCCAGCGGCTGGCGTGCCACGCCCCGGTGTCATGACCGGACCGATCGCCGAATTCATGGCGCTGATGGCCCGCTGCGAGCGCATGGCGCCCAGCCAATTGCGCCAGCATCAGCAATCGCTTCTCGCCGCGATGCTGGCCCAGGCACGCCGCGACGTTCCCGGTTATGCCACCCGCCTCGATCGCGTCTTTGCCGGGGACAGCGTCCGCTTCGAGCGCTGGTCGGAGCTTCCCGTCCTCACCCGTGACGAACTCCTCGGCAACGACAAGGAGCATTTCATGTCGCAGCGGGTGCCCGAGCACCTGAAGCCGCTGTCTTGGAGCACCACCTCCGGCACCAGCGGCCAGCCGCTGCTGGTCGCCAAGACCCGGCTGGCCCAACTCGTCTCCGCCTGCCTGAACGAACGCATGCTGCGCTGGCACAACCTCGATCCGCGCAAGCCCCTCGCGCTGATCTGCCATACGACGGACAAGGCCGCAGCCTATCCTGACGGTCGGCTGACCCATGGATGGGCGCTTTCCGCCCCCAAGGGGCCGCAGCACATCCTGGCGGTCGCCACGCCGATCTCCGAACAGATCGACTGGCTCCGCCGCCGCCGCCCCGCCTATCTCTCGGCCTATCCGAGCATCGCGGCCGAAATCGCGGCGACGCTCGGCGACGCCGGCCCGTCGCTCGGCATCGAAACGGTCCTGACCTATGGCGAGGCGCTGTCGCGCGATCAGCGCGCGACGATCGAGGCCGGCTTCGCGGCCAAGGTCGTCGATGCCTATTCAGCGCAGGAGATCGGTTTCATCGCGATCGAATGCCCCGCTTCGGGCGACTACCATATCCCGTCGGAAACCCTACTCGTCGAGATCGTCGACGATCGCGGCCGTCCTCTGCCGGCTGGCGAGATGGGCGACGTGCTGGTGACGCCGATCTACAACACGGTGATGCCGCTGATCCGCTATCGGATCGGCGATCACGGGAGGATGGCGAAGGGGCGCTGTGCGTGCGGGCGCACCCTGCCTCGGCTGAGCGCCATCGGCGGCCGCTCGCGCGATCTGTTCCGTTTCAGCGATGGCAGCACGCGTTTCGCCAATCTCCATACCGGCACATTGCGCGCCTGCGTGCCCTATCGGCAATTCCAACTCGTCCAGCATTCTCCCACTCGCGTCGAGCTGATCTTCATTCCCGCCGACGCTGGCGCCGAAGTCGACACGGCAGGGCTACAGGAGTTGGCGCGTCGCGACCTGTTTCCCGACGTGACCATTTTCGCCACACCCGTCGCCGACATTCCACGCACTGCGGGCCACAAATTCCAGCGTACCGTTTCCCTCTCAACGTCAACGGCTGGGAACGAAAAACAACCGTGATGCATCCACGCATTTATAAAACAATCTTATAATAATAGCCGCACAGTAATCCTGTTGCATAGGAGCAACTGCAATGGAAAGGCGGCCGTCTGGACGGATAATTCTGTTGCTTGACTCGCTATACGCCGACAACCTGCAATTCATGCCGCAGGGGAATTCGATGAGGAAGCGGCGAGTGAGGGGCACGAAGATTATGGCAAAAAACCCAACCTACGCATTGGCGGCAACGACGGTGTTGGCAGGAATTCTGGCAGCTGAGCCGGCCTTCGCCCATCATTTCAGCGGCTTCGATGCGGACACCAACGAGATCTTCACATATTTCGACATCGGCTATGTCGAGGGGCCAAGCATCACCGTGAATGGATTTGCCTTCGAGTTTCCGACGGGAACGCTGCGAAACCCGCTCGAATCCTTTGAGGTCGACACGAATGGCATGCGCGCGGCCGCGGGGATCGACCTCGGTCCCTTATTCGGCGATGCCTTCGGTGGATTGGGTCGCTCCGTCCTACACAGCTTGGTTCTCGAAGCCGAAATCATCGACGTCGAAGGGCGCGCCTCGTTTACCGGAAACGAGCGGGTCCGGCTTGCCAATTTCGGCGTGCCTGGGGTGGGTGAAAATCCCGGCTTCTTCGTCGGCTGGCCGACGGACTACAAGTCCCGCGCCGAGATCGGGGGCACCCAGTGGGGAACGAAGCTGGAAGCCGTCTTCAATCCCTTCGCGACCTTCGGCAAGGGGCTGCCCGGCGACCCGGACGCGCTGGCCTTCAGTTTCGTCGCCGGACTCCACTACAGCTATACGGATACCGAGATCGGCCATTCGGCGAAATTCAGGACGCCGATCTTTCCCAATCCCCGGACGATGGTCCAATACTACAGTACGATCGAGGAGCATGCCTTTACCCCCTACGCGGGAATCGTGGTCAACGGCGCGGTGAATCTCGATCCGATTCGGGTGACCTACGACTTCGGCGGACGCATCGGCCCCTCTTTCGTGAACGCGGATCTGCGCGACAGTCTTTTCGCCACCGGACTGGCCAACGTGAAACAGCACATCGCGGTCGAGACCGACGAAACGCTGACTTATGGTTCGCTGTCGGGCAGTATCGGCGTCGAAAACGGTCCGGTTCGGCTGGCGCTGACGGGCAATGCCGATTACGGAAAATTCCGCGATACGGAACTGTTCCGCCGCGACACGGTCCAGGTCTCTCCCGGCAATTTCCAGGCTGTGCCGACCGAGATCAGGCTGCAGGAGGAGTGGACCTACGGATTCGGCGTGAAGATTTCCACGCGGTTCTAGATGCGGTCGATGGGCACGGACTGACAAGGCGACCGCCGCGGGCCTTGCCGCCCGCGATGGTCGGTCCGTCGCGCACCTTCCCACGTCTGCGCCGCAAGGTTATGCTGAACGCCCCAGCCGCATGGCGCCGAAGGACTGCATGGCCGATACCTCCAGCACAAAACCACCGCGTAGCGGCGTTCCCGCGCGCATCGATCGCCACAAGACGAAAGCCAAATCGGGCGGCAACGAGGCCAGTCCGATTCGCGGCCCGAAGATGCCGGTCAAGCGCGACCTCGGTCCGCTGCATTTGGCGCCCGACGAGCACCCCGCCTTTCTGCAAAGCAAGCGTGGGGTTGCGTCGATGTCCGAGGCCGGCGACTGGCTCCGCGCCCGCGGCATCGACGATCTGGAATGCATCACGCCCGACCTCGCCGGGGTTGCCCGCGGCAAGATGATGCCGGCGAAGAAATTCGTCGCCAACACCTCGCTCGCCCTGCCCTCGGCCCTGTTCATGCACACCATCTCCGGCGAATATCCGGAAGAGAGTGGCGAGTTTCGCTATTCGCCCAATGACGGCGACCTGAAGCTGGTCCCGGATCTGTCGACGCTGTCGCTGGTTCCCTGGGAGAGCGACCCGACCGCGCAGGTGATCTGCGATCTCGTCGACCAGAGCGGCGCGGCCGTCGCCTATACGCCGCGCAACGTGCTGAAACGGGTCATGGCGCTCTACGAGGCGCGCGGCTGGAAGCCGGTGGTAGCACCCGAAATCGAGTTCTACCTGGTTTCCAAGAATGTCGACCCCGACTATCCGCTGGTGCCGCCGATCGGCCGCTCCGGCCGCCAGATCCAGAGCGGGCAGTCCTACTCCATCGCCGGCGTCAACGAATTCGACGAGCTCATCGACGACATCTACGACTTCTCCGACGCGCAGGGGTTGGAGATCGACACGCTGATCCACGAGGAGGGCGCCGCCCAGCTCGAGATCAATCTGCGCCATGGCGATCCGCTCGAGCTCGCCGATCAGGTGTTCATGTTCAAGCGCACCATCCGCGAGGCGGCGCTCGGCCAGGACATCTACGCCACCTTCATGGCCAAGCCGATCCAGGGTCAGCCGGGCTCCGCTATGCACATCCACCAGTCGGTGATCGACCGCGCGACCGGCCGCAACGTGTTTTCGAACGCGGACGGCTCGGCATCGGAGCTGTTCTTTTCCTTCATCGGCGGGATGCAGCAATACGTCCCCTGCGCGCTGATCATGATGGCGCCCTACGTCAATTCCTACCGCCGCCTAACCTACGGCATGAGCGCGCCGACCAACAATGCCTGGGGCTACGACAACCGCACGACGGCGTTTCGCGTCCCGACCTCGGACCCGGCCGGGCGGCGGGTCGAGAACCGGCTGCCCTCCTCCGACGCCAATCCCTATCTCGCCCTCGCGGCCTCGCTCGCCTGCGGCTATCTCGGCATGGTCAAGGGACTTCGGCCCGACGAGCCGACGGACCGCACGGTCAACGAGGGCGGCGGCATCTCACTGCCGCGCGGCCTGCTCGAAGCCGTCGCCGCCTTCGAGGCGGAGGAGGCGTTCCACGAGGTGTTCAGCCGCGAATTCGTCGGCACCTATGCCGGCATCAAGCGCGGCGAACACGAAACCTTCATGCAGGTGATCAGCCCTTGGGAACGCGAGTTCCTGCTTTTGCAGGTCTGAGCGTGGATGCCTATCAGTCTCCGATTGCGCCGGGTCGCTCATGGTACGAGGACAGCGTCGCACGGCCAGCCTATCCGAGCTTGAGCGAAAGCCTCGCCGTGGACGTCCTGGTCGTCGGCGGCGGCTTCACGGGCTTGTCGGCAGCCTTTCATCTGGCACGTAGCGGCGTTCGCGTCGCCGTTCTCGAGGCGCATCGCTTCGGCGACGGAGCCTCCGGCCGCAATGGCGGCCAGATCGGCACCGGCCAACGGCTGGCGCCGTCGGAGATCGAGGCGACTTACGGCTTCGAACGGTCGAAGACCCTGTTCGACCTCGCCGAGGCGGCAAAGGCGCATCTCATCGATTTCGTCGCGGCCAACGGCATCGACGTCGACTATCGCCCCGGCCAGTTATCTGTCGTCCACAAGCGCCGCTATCTCGACGAGTACCGCGCCGAGGTCGACGAGTTGGCGACCCGCTACGACTACCCGTACATGCGCTACATGGACGCCGAGGAGACCGCCGAGCGGCTGGGCTCGCGCCGCTATTTCGGCGGCATCCGCGACACCGGCACCGGCCACATCAACCCGATGAAACTGGTCGTTGGCAGCGCCCGCGTCGCCGCCGAAGCCGGAGCACTGCTGTTCGAGGGAACCAAGGTCGAGCGACTGGAACGCCGCGGCGGCAAGGTCGTAGCAACGACGGCCGCCGGCACCGTGACCGCCGAGCGCGCGCTGATCGCCACCAACGCCTATGGCACGGGGCTGCATCGCGCGATCGACGCCCATGTGATGCCGATCGGCTCGTTTATCGGGGCCACCGAACCGCTCGCCGCCCCCGACGCCATTTTGCCGGGCGGCGAGGCCTGCAACGATTCACGCTTCGTCGTGCGCTATTTCCGCAAGAGCCGCGACGGCCGGCTGCTGTTCGGGGGCCGCGAAGCCTATACGTCGGCGACCGGCGATATCGCGCGGCACATCGTCAAGCAGATCGCCGAAGTCTATCCGCAGATGGCCGATGTCCGCCTCACCCATGCCTGGGGTGGCACCGTCGGCATTACGATGCAACGGCTGCCCTATGTCCGGACCCTGGAGCCGGGCATCACCACCATCGGCGGCTTTTCCGGCCATGGCGTGATGCTGGCGAATTTCGCCGGCCGGCTCTATGCCGAGCGGGTGACGGGCAAGCAGGACCGGCTCGCCGAATTCGAAGCGCTACGGATTCCGGCGTTTCCGGGCGGCCGGCATGTCCGCGCGCCGCTGCTGTTCCTGGCGATGACCTGGTTTTCGCTGCGCGACCGGATCTGACGCCCCGGGCAGCTTGAAAAGCCGTTCCACGGCGGCAGGTTCGTTGCCCGATCCGGGACCGGATCGTCTCCGCTGATTGGGCATGTCCTTCATGGACAAATGACCGCGTGGCGGAAGGCTGTTTCTGCTACACTGCGGAGGCAGCCGAGCCGATGAGGGCTCGCTTCTCAATCAGCGGGGAAAAGGTCGATGAAGGAAAGCAAGGGAAAGTCGAAGAAGGAGCAGGCGCCGAAGCCGAACGCCTCCCAGCCCAGTCAGAAGGGAAATATCGCAACGCCGCCCAAACCGAAGAAGTAGTCAGCTTCCACGCGTCTACCGAATAGTCCCATGGACACCCTCGCGGGCAATCCACGCGCAGCCGTCGATCCTCGGCTGCGCATGGCTTGCATCGACACAGACGTCACGGTCGCGCACCGAGCGTCATCATAACCGTTGTCTATGCCGACGTTTCTGCAGCGCGCGGCGGCGCCGTATTCATTCAGAATACCGGCCTGATTGTCGTTTCAAAGTGGGAATGGTGCACCCGACAGGATCCGAACCTCTGTCGCCAGATTCGTAGTCTGGTTCAGGCCTTTACGAGATAGGCGTTACAGTCGTTTATGTCGCGTTCATGTTGCGTTGGTGTCAGGCTAGGAATGCGCGTTAGAGCGTCAGGCGATTAATCTGCAACATAGCCAGCGACCTTGAGGTAGTTCCAACATTCTTCGGGCTCGAACAGGTCGCAGATGTTGCCGACTGCACGCCAGAGATCGTCGAGGGTTCGCGCGGCGGC